>JAGWTK010000432.1 GCA_028876035.1 Bacteroidota bacterium | reverse complement strand
GTGCAGGAAAGTTTTCATGGAATCGCCGTCATCAAAGCGTTTACTACCGAATTTCATGAGATTGCCCGTTATGTGAAAAGCATCAATGCGGTAGTGCATACAGCGATTTCCAATGCCCGATACCGGGGAGCTTTTGTATCATTCATGATCTTTAGTGTATTCGGTGCGATTGCATTCGTCATCTGGTACGGGGCGGGCTTGATCCAGTCGGGTCAGTTAAGTGTAGGGTTGCTGGTGATGTTTGTTGTCTTCTCCGGTTTTGTTGGCGGCACTTTTGCGGGCTTTGCTGATATGTTTTCGCAGTTGCAGAAAACACTGGGCGCGACCCAGAGCATTCGCGAAATTTTGAGGGGCGAGGGAGAAGCGATTGTGCTGGACGCATCGCTTCCCGCCGCTGAATTCCAACTGGAGGGTAATGTACGATTCGAGCAGATTGCGTTCAGCTATCCCGGCAGAAAGGAAGTACCGGTGTTGAAATGCCTTTCGCTCAGGGCCAGCAAAGGCCAGCAGATTGCCATTGTGGGGCCGAGCGGCGCCGGCAAAACAACCATTGCATCCTTACTATTGAGGTTCTACGAGCCAGACGCAGGCACCATCTACTTCGATGACCGTGCTGCGCGCTCTTTTCCGCTTACGCAATTGCGCCGGCAAATGGCATTGGTGCCACAGGAAGTCATCCTGTTTGGCGGCAGCATCCGTGAGAATATCGCCTATGGCAAGCCCGGGGCGAGTGAAGAAGAAATCATCGCTGCTGCCCGTAAGGCGAATGCACATGAGTTCGTAAGCAGGTTTCCCGAAATGTATGAAACCATCGTGGGTGAACGCGGGATCAAGCTGAGTGGCGGACAGCGGCAGCGCATCGCTATTGCAAGGGCTATTCTGAAAGATCCTGCCATCCTCATATTGGATGAAGCCACTTCTTCGCTGGATAGTGAAAGCGAACAACTGGTGCAGGAAGCACTGGACAATCTCATGAAAGGCCGCACCTCGTTCGTGATTGCGCATCGATTGTCGACCATCCGCAACGCAGATATGATATTGGTGGTAGACAAAGGTGTTGTGGCAGAAGCAGGCACACATGCCGAACTAATGGCGAGGAACGGGTTGTATCGCAAACTCAATGAAATGCAGTTCGAATTTGGCATTGAAACCTCCTCTCCTGCCGATCCGCTCTCAGCAACCGTCGTGGAATAGCGGATTCGTTCAGGTTCACAAAATCCCCAAACTTTGCAGGGTATTTCACATCGTTTACCAATTTGAAGCGACGGGCATACCCGCATGGATATAATAAAAGAATACAGGCGATTTGTGAGCAGCTATTACCTGGGCGAGGGCCTGCGGATAACGGCAGGTGCGGTGTTACCAGCGCTCGTATTTTCCTGGTTTGATTTACTGTCCATCGGTGTACTCGTGTCGCTGGGAGCTGTTTGCGTGAGCACGGCCGATAACCCGGGGCCCGTTCACCACCGTCGCAACGGAATGCGTATTTGCATTGCCGTTATATGCTGCGCTGCGATTGTTACAGGGTTGACCGCTGCCTATCCGGTCTTGCTCGGCATATGGATCGCTGCCGCCTGCTTTATCTTTTCGATCATCGGCGTCTACGGCGGCAGGGCTACTTCCATTGGCATTGCCGGCCTGTTGATATTAACACTCAATATGAGTAAGGCCGGCGCCGGTTGGCAAATTCTTTGGAATGCTTTGTACATCACTGGTGGCGGAATCTGGTATATGCTCCTCAGCCTCGGACTTTACCATGTTCGGCCCTATCGCCTCATACAGCAGGTATTGGGTGAATGCATCAGCGAAACGGCTGCTTACCTGCGCATCCGGGCCGGTTTTTATGAAGCCGGTACTGATAGCGATGCCATCTACCGCCAGCTGATGGAACAACAGGTAGTCGTTCAGCAGCAGCAGGATTTGTTACGCGAACTTTTATACAAAAGCCGGACACTCGTTAAGGATTCGACTGTAACCAGCCGTACGTTGATGATGTTGTTCATCGATACCGTTGACCTGTTCGAACAATCTTCTACCAGCTTTTATCCGTATGAACAGTTGCACCGGCAATTTGAAGGACAGGGAATACTGGAAGATTTCCACCAGATGGTGCTGGCCACCGCTGAAGCATTGGACGAAACAGGCATCGCTGTAAAGAGTGGCAGCAGTTCTGCTCCGCCGGAACGGTTACAGCAACAGCTTTCCCACTTACAACAAAAGTTCTTGCAGTACCGCGACCGGGAACGAAGACCCGATACACTGGAAGGGCTCATTACGCTGAGGAAAATACTGCAGTCATTGGAAGAAATGGCCGCAAGAATCGAGTCGCTGCACCATCTCACACGGTACGACAAACGGCTTACCAGCCAGTACCAGCCGACAGGCGATCACCAGCAATTTGTAACGCCCACGGAAATAAGCTGGAAACAGCTGGAAGATAACCTCAGCATTGACTCTGATGTATTCCGGCATGCACTGCGTGTAAGCATTGCTGCGGTGGCCGGTTATGTATTATCCCACCTGTTCAACCTGGGCCATGGGTATTGGATTCTGTTAACCATTATTGTCATCCTGAAACCCGCCTACAGTATTACCAAAAAACGAAATTACCAGCGGGTACTGGGCACGATCGGTGGTGCACTCGCAGGTTTGCTGATATTGTTTTTTGTGAAAGACAACCGAGTGCTGTTTGGGATTATGCTGTTGCTGATGATTGCGACTTATTCTGTTATCCGCATCAATTACCTGCTGGCAGTCATTTTCATGACGCCTTATGTGTTGTTACTGTTCTATCTGCTCGACAGCCAGCATTTCGCCGGTGTGCTGCGTGATCGGGTGATCGACACCGTTATAGGATCAACCATCGCCTTCGGCGCCAACTTCCTGTTGTTGCCGGTTTGGGAACAGGGTCAGATCAGGAAATACCAGGCAGCCGCCATCAGCGCCTGTCGCGCGTATTTTGATGCGGTGGCGATGCCGTTTGTTGGCACCGCGGTTGCCGATACTGCATTCCGGCTGAGCAGAAAAAAAGCGTTCGTGGCCCTGGCCAATTTGTCGGATGCCTTTTCGCGGTTGCTTGCCGAGCCAAAACGAAAACAAGCCAATAGCAGAACGGTGCACCAGTTTGTTGTACTGACCCACATGCTCAATTCACATATTGCCAGCCTGGGGCAGTTTGGGAAAACCCTTTCTGTCAAATACCAGTCGGACGGCTTTATGCCCATTATCGAAAAAACGCGCGCGCATCTCGAGCATACCAAACAGCAATTCAGTACAGTACAGGATGGGAAGCAGGTATTGGTTACTGAACTTGGCAACTCCAATATCAGCCAGCAGGTAAAGCAACTGCTCGAACAAAGAAAGCTGGAAATCAGCCATGGCATCGCGGGCAATGAAACGAGGGTTCAGCTTTCCGAGCTGAAACCCATCACCGATCAGTTTATGTTTATCAGTGGAATCGCTGCTGATATCGACCGGCTGGCCAATGGTGAAAAGGGTTAAATTAATACTGTTTTAATACTTCAAAAGATTAATTTTATTGTCATCCCATATCTTGTCAACACTTGCCATTTATAAATTCTAAAATGCTCTCCCATGTCACAGTCCAGACGCGATTTCATCAAAAAAGCAGCCATTGGTTCAGCCGGATTTTATTTAGGAGCTCCCGCTTTTAGTGCCACCAGTTACCGGCGCATCCTGGGTGCCAATGACCGGGTAAGAGTGGGTGTGGTTGGTTTTTCTGATCGTCACAGAGGTAGCCATCTCCCCTGTTTTATGAACCATTATAAAGAGCT
>JAGWTK010000431.1 GCA_028876035.1 Bacteroidota bacterium | reverse complement strand
CTCTCACCTCTCACCTCTCACCTCTCACCTCTCACCTCTCACCTCTCACCTCTCACCTCTCACCTCTCACCTCTCACCTCTCACCTCTCACCTCTCACCTCTCACCTCTCAAAGAAAGTTTAATGTTTCATGTTTAAAGTTGGGTTGCCGCTGCGGCTACTTCATCCACAACCTGGATCTGGCCACGACTTTTCACCCTTACATCTTATGTTTTGCTGACTGCTTCCTTCACCGCCTTCTGTTCGTCATGCCATTTCTCCAGCAAGGGAAACGCTATATTGAACCAGGTGGTGAATTGCGATGGTTCTTTGTCGAGCGCCATTCGAACATCTCCCATAGATTGATAACGATAAGCCGCCACTTCATTGGGATCGGGGTGGATGGGACCATCGTACACTCCTGCGAATACGTGGTCAAATTCGTATTCGGTAAGCCCATTGTCGAATTCGGAGCGATACGTAAAGGAGAATATTTCGGTTATCGCTGCGCTGAAGCCCATTTCTTCTCTTAGTCGCCTCGAGGCCGCTGCTACTGTGTCTTCACCCGGACGGGGATGGCTGCAACAAGCATTGGTCCAGAGCCCGGCGCTATGGTATTTTTCCTTTGCGCGTTGCTGGAGTAGCAGTTCACCCCGGCTATTAAAAATGAAAACGCTGAAGGCGCGGTGCAGCAGCGCCCTGCGGTGGGCTTCCATCTTTTCCATGGTACCTACCGGCTCGTCGTTTTCATTTACCAATATAATGTCGTGTTCGGTCAAGTGTTTGCATTTAAAGGTACAAAAATCACACCCTTAGATCATACGCAGGCGGTTCTTCACACCAGCACGGAAAATGATCATTGCCTTGAGGTAGTTAGGGATACGAATGCGTTGTTCGAAGATACGCGCGGGCTGCACTTTACGAATTTTGCGGAAGAGCGACAGGTAATATTTGTAGGCCACATACACACCGAACCTCGCTTTTACCGGTAATTGGAGGATGCCTGCATAGGCATTGTCAAAGTCCTGCTGGATATCCGCTTCAATCTTTCTCTTATCGGTCTCCGTAAAGTTGCGAAAGTCGCAGCCGGGAAAATAAACGCGATTCATCCCATTGAAATCTGCCTGTACATCCCGCAAGAAATTTACTTTTTGGAAGGCCGCCCCCAGGGATCTGGCCGGCTCTTTGAGCGAAGCATATGCAGCAGCGTCGCCGTTACAGAAAACATACAAACACATCAGGCCCACGGTTTCGGCTGAACCATAGATGTACTCTTTATAGCCATCACAATCGTAGCGTTTCTGGCTCAAATCCATTTCCATGCTTTTGAAGAAAGCGTCGATAAGATGATGGTCAATATTATATTGATTCACCGTTTTTTGAAAACTATTGAGTATGGGGTTAAGGCTGAGCTTACGGTCAATGGCTGCATACGTTTCCTCCCGGAAGGCAGTCAGCAGCCTGGCCTTGTCAAAATCATGGAATGTGTCTACAATTTCATCGGCAAAACGCACGAATCCGTATATATTAAAAATAGGCTGGCGGAGCTCGGGGTGGAGGAGCCCGATGGCGGAAGAAAACGACGTGCTGTATCGCTCGGTAGTGAACCGGCTGCAGCGCTCACTTACCTCGTGAAATAGGTGCATCATACAAACAATGTTTTACCGAAAGTTCTATTACAACCGATTTTTGTTAAAGTTCAGTGACCTGAAAATTAAACAAAAGATACCTTACTCTCTTCTTAAGTTAGGGAATTTTCTTTAGATAAGTATTTGGAGACGAGGCCTGCTACCATTTCACCGCTGATGAGCGAGGGGGGTACGCCCGGACCAGGCACGGTGAGCTGACCGGTGTAGAACAGGTTTCGGACTTTCCGGCTCCGGCAGCTGGGTTTGAGAATGGAAGTTTGCAACAGGGTATTGGCCAGTCCGTATGCATTGCCTTTGAAGGCATGATAGTCATTTACAAAATCGCTCACGGCAAATGACCGGTTGTACACAATATGATCGCGGATGGAACAACCCAGCCTGGCTTCCAGCCGGCGCATGATCTTATCAAAATAATTCGCTCTTACTTCGGCAGTATCGCCGGTAAGGCCTGCGGCGACCGGCACCAGCAGGAACAGGTTTTCACTTCCTTCCGGGGCGGATCCAGGATCGGTCACCGACACCGTGCTCACATAGAACATGGGATCGCTGGGCCATTGGGGGTTTGAATAGATCTCGGCTGCGTGCGTATCAAAATCTGTATCAAAGAACAAAGAATGGTGCGGGATGCCGGGCAGTTTTTTGCTTACACCCACATAATAAAGCAGGCAAGAAGGTGCCATTACCCTTTTCTCCCAATAAGCATCGGAATAGGTGCGGTAGCGTGGCTCGAGCCAGCTGGTTTCTGCATGGTGATAATCGGCTGCCACAATCACCGCATCGGCATCATACGCAGATTTATTGGTAATGACTTTGCCTGCTTTGTTACCAGAGACGGCAATTTTTTGTACCTCTTCATCAAAACTGAATGCAACGCCCTGCTCAAGCGCCGTTTGATACATTGCCTGTACAACACTATAGATACCTCCTTCGGGGTACCAGGTACCTCCTTCCATATCGGCATAATTCATCAGGCTGTACAATGCAGGAATATCAGAAGGCAAAGCGCCGAGAAACAGTACGGGGAACTCAAGCAATTGGCGGAGCTGGGGATGCTTAAAGAATTTTTGGACATGTTTTTTCATCGACGTAAACACATCCAGCTTTACAACTCCTTTAATAAAATCTGCATCGGCAAATTCCAGCAGGGACAAACCTGGTTTATACACCAGTTTTTCCATACCGGTTTGGTATTTGAAGGCGGCTTCTTTAAGGAACTGCTGCAATTGTTGGCCAGCACCCGGTTCAATCGATTCAAATAAAGAAATAAGCGCGGGCACACCGGCGGGGATATCAACGGCATTGTTTTCCCAGTAAACACGATAAGATGGATCAAGGCGATGGAGATGGTAAAGATCTTCTCTCCGTTTGCCAAAGGCGGCAAAAAAGCGTTCGAAGACCTCGGGCATCCAGTACCAGCTGGGGCCCATATCAAAAGTAAAACCGGCCGATTTGAGCTGGCGGGCGCGGCCTCCCGGAATGCCGTGCTTTTCAATAACGGTAACGGATGCACCCTGTTTTGCCATAAAGGACGCAGCAGAGAGCCCGGAGAAGCCACTACCGGTAATGATTACACGCTTTTTCAAACAGCAGTTGGTATAAAATTAGAAACGTTCGATCTGAGCTTTGAGCAATTTCCGCGCGAAGTGTATCCTGCTTTTGATGGTTCCCAGCGGCTCTTCCAGCATATCTGCAATTTCGTGGTATTTGTAGCCATCGAAATACAACAGGAAGGGGTTGCGGAATATTTCCGGCAAGTTGTGAATAGCTTGCTGAATGTCTTTCAGGCGCAATACCGTTTCAGCCGCCATGCCGGTACCGGCCTGCGCATTGTTAAGCAAAAATTCGTTCGGCGTATTATCGAAGATGGTATTCTGTTTGGCTTTGCGGCGATAGTTATTGATAAAAATATTCCGCATAATGGTGTACAACCAGGCCTTGATATTCGTACCTACATTGTACTTGTCTTTATTGGCCAGCGCGCGGTACAGTGTTTCCTGGTACAGGTCCTGTGCTGCTTCAGAATCCCTCGTCAAAGTCACTGCAAATGGCTTTAAGAATTCCGAATTGTTCACCAGCATTTGATTGAATTCCGGAGATGCCATATAATTTGTGTTTAAGTATTAAGGATACAAAATTAAACAAAAAAATTTGACTCTTCCAAAATTATTGGGACTGAATGCTTT
>JAGWTK010000430.1 GCA_028876035.1 Bacteroidota bacterium | reverse complement strand
GATTTATTCAGCATGGCTGGATGCCAAATATGTGGCCGACACGCAGCATAATGGCGCCCTGATTGATACCGTAGGCTACTACTATGACGCCACGGGCCTTACAAAACTTACCAGCACCATCCTCACGACTGGTGAAATCAAAGTATATATCAACCTGGGAACGGCAGCAAATCCCGTGGTAGTACCCGTACCCTACTGGGATCCCTACACTGGAATCAGCATCAATCCAACCTTTGCGGTAAATGAAATATTTCTATATTCAACAGAGAATGTTTCCACTTTCACGAATTCCGGTGGCAGCAAGCAACAACAGTGGCGATATATCCTCATTCCCGGCGCAAAACCGGCACGCTCGGCGATCGACTGGAATAATTATGCCGAAGTGAAGAAGTACCTGCACCTGCAGGATTAAAGAAACTTACAAATCACAAAACGAAAGACGCGATCAATTGACCGCGTCTTTTCATTTTCTATACAACGATGCTGCTACAACGTGTCTAAAGAATGCGGATGGCCAGTCCGGCTTGAATATGCCGCGACATCCAGCTATAACGGCCATCGATATTATTAATGTTGCTGAAGCCCTGGTTATAGCGGACATAGAATGATAGTCTGCCCAGGGTTGCTTGCGCGCCGATATTGCCACTGAACTCCTGTTTTTTGAATGCTTTGCCATCACCGGCTGTTAAAAGACTTTCGGCATCGTATACCAATTGACTGTACTGGGGTCCGGCAAGAACTGAAAAGTAGCTGTTCAGATTATATTTGATCATCACTGGCAGACTGATATAAGTAAGGTTAATGTATTTGGATGCAAACGGATTGCCGATATTGTCATTGTAATACACCAGGAAATCATCCGAACGGGTATAATTCGATTGGGTAAGCAGCAATTCCGGCTGAATACTCCAGCGTTTATTCAGCGCCCGCTCTGCGTACACCCCTCCCTGGAACCCACTCCGGTAGCTGCCCGACATCCCATTGCCGCTGATGGCACTCATGTTTACATCGCCCTTTACGCCGAAATGCCAGGGCCTATCTTTCGTTTGTGCAAAACCGGTAGTCGCAACGAAAGAAAAAAAGATAGCAGTGCAAAATACTCTCATCGTGTTTTGTTATGTGTGCAGACGCTGCAAAGCTATTCGCAGCCGCAAAGAATCAACAACAAAAAGCCGTTGATAGCAATACATTAACAGAAACCGATTACCCACCGGCAGAATCTTTACACTGACCGCAGAAAAAAAAATGCCGCTCACAAAATATCGGGAACGGCATTCAAAAAAACATACCAATGTTGCTTACTGCTTGTAATAATTCCTTTTGGCATCAATGATGGCCTGGTCTCTTTCTGCCCGAAGTTGGTGAACGATTTTACGGCGTTCCTTGCGCGGAACGGTATCATCGTGCTTCGCTGCCCAGATCTTCTGGCTATAATCATTCTTGATGTCCTCGATGGTAAGATCAAGTTTGGTGGGACGGTAAGCACGGTTATAGTACAGGCTATTGTAACCATAAGGATAGAATCCAAAAGGAGAATAAAAAAACGGTGAATAGCCAATTCCTACCGAAACCCTCGGCGGTGCTACATATACGCGACCACCGAAACCATGACCAAACCTTTGCGCAGAAGCGCCGAAGCTAAGTCCCAACGCAACGATTGCTATCAATATTCTTTTCATAACTAAGAGATTTTACCCTATTGACTCAAAAATAATACAAAAGAAAAATCATGTTTTTGAGTATAACTATCCGATAACAATTCATAACAGCTACGCCCTGTTGCCTCCAGCAGGTTTAGGTATTTGTTAACAGCCGGGCTGCAGGGTTGACAGTTGAACGGCTAACCAATGGCAGCCTTCTTTCATTTTGGCACCCAACAGCGATGGCTAAAGGCAAAAAAAAAGCACCGCCCGGGTGCTTCACAAGATTTAGTTGTTGGAATTACTTTTCAATAAGGCCATCTGCCTTCCATTGTTTGAACACGGCAATATCGGCATCGCTCAATTTAGGATGACGCATGGGCATAAAACCACGTGCATCGGGTGCTAATTCGATACGACGAATGATATCATCGATATCTTTTTTTGCATTGGCGTAAACATCCAACGCTTCTTTGTTACCGCCCTTGGAAGGCACATGACAAGGTGCACAACTGGCCTGGACAATAGGCGCCACATTTGCTTCGAAGGTTAATGGTGCCGCTGCAGGAGCCGCTGCCGCTTTTTTGGCCGTATGGCAATAAGAAAGCATAAATGCCATCGCCAGGAGTGCAGCTGACAGGTATATTTTTTTCATTGTGGAGAGTTTTCGTAAATATAGGGACATGAAGTTTAAACAGCAAAAGCGTTTTTGGGGAATCAGTGTACAAATACCAAGTACCAAGTACAAAGTACCAAGTACAAAGACTTGTATCACATTACGGCTAACCACTTGTACGCTCCACTCCGGAACCTAATAGGCTTTCCAGACAAGAATCGTGTTGTTGTACAGTTCGCGTCGCATCTCACCAGTCTCCATTTGGTAATAGTTGGAACGGCCGCCCTGATCCAGCATTGGGTGCCATCTCCCGAATTAGTCGGCCAGTTGAACATCGGTATCCTGGTACTTGTTAGCAGCTACCCATCGTATGTCCCAGCAGCCCGCCGCAGATCGGTATCTTGGTACTTTGTACTTTGTACCTGATGCCCGATACCAGTTAGCAGCAACGAAATGCTTATTTTAGCAACAACCCAGCATACCAAGCAATGAATCAACCCAAGGCAGTCTCCCCAGAACCGCATCTCGCACGTACATTGGGGCCGGTTATGTTATGGGGACTGGGTGTTGGCTATGTGATTTCAGGCATGTACTTCGGCTGGAACATTGGCCTCGCGGAAGGAGGCACCTATGGACTCGCGATTGCTACCGCAGTGAGCATTCTTCTTTACATCTGTTTCACTTTTTCCTATACCGAACTTGCCTGTGCTATCCCCCGTGCCGGTGGCGTGTTTGACTATGCAACAAGGGCACTCGGACCGGCTGCCGGGTTTATTGCCGGCGTAGCACAAATCATCGAATTTGTGTTTGCACCGCCCGCTATTGCCGTAGCCATTGGCACCTATTTCCATATTTTCCTGCCGCAATTTTCAGTGACCAGTATCGCTATTGCCGCTTATATCGTTTTCACGGCACTCAATATTTATGGTGTAAAAGCCGCGGCGGCCTTTGAACTGATCATTACCATCCTAGCGGTATTTGAACTGCTCCTGTTCGCCGGCATCACATTACCCCATTTCAAAATTGAAAACCTGCAGCAAAATGCTTTTCCCCATGGGTGGACCGGCGCCTGGGCAGCGATTCCCTTTGCCATCTGGTTCTTTCTCGGACTGGAAGGCGTTGCCAATGTAGCGGAAGAAGCGGTGAATCCGCAGCGAAATGTATTGGTGGGCTTTGGATCGGCCCTGCTAACCCTGGTTGTGCTCTGTGTACTGGTTTTTATTAGTTCCATTGGGATTGGCGGCTGGGAAGCCATCGTTTATCCATCACCGGGAGCAGAACCAAGTGACAAGCCGCTTCCCCTGGCGCTGGCCCAAATTACCGGCAACAGCGGCTGGATGTACCACCTGCTGGTAACGATTGGCTTGATGGGACTGGTTGCGTCCTTCCATGGTATCATCCTGGCTTCGGGCCGGGCGAGCTATGAATTCAGCCGGGCAGGTTATATGCCGGCAGCTATCGGTAAAATACATTCAACATTTAAAACGCCGGCCAACGCCTTGCTGCTGAATATGGGTTTGGGTATCGCCGCATTGCTCACCGGTAAAACCGCCGAAATTATCAGCATC
>JAGWTK010000429.1 GCA_028876035.1 Bacteroidota bacterium | reverse complement strand
GATTAGTTTCGACTGTTCCAGCAGCGTTTCCTTATTGCCTGTCAATAGTAGTCTCATGTCTTCGCTGCGGGATAGTTGCTGAAAGCCAAGATTGGCCGCCTTTTGTACCTGGTAGTAACTAAACCAGCCTTCCAGCCTTGCTTTTTTTAATCCGCTAGTGCGCATTTGCAGGCATTTATTTTTGTAATTCAGCTTTATCGCAACCGGTTCTCTGAGCGAAAGCGTAATTGTCATCGACCGTATTTTCTTATCCAGCAGTTCCTCAAGGCGTTCATCGAGTACAGTTTTTTGTGGATAGTTTGAAATCTTTACCCGGCGCCGTTCGAGGATTTCCAGTTCAGTCTCCGCTTTCTCAAGTTCGTTCAAGAGGTAGTCGGGCAGCGGCGTAATGGATGATCTTCCAAGCATGCGTTGAAGATGCTGTATGCGTGTTTGTAGAAAGTTCCGTTGCGCGAATAGGGGATCCGCAAATCGCTGCAATACATCCAGGTGCTGACTTGCAGGAAGAAGCCCCCTGGATTGCCAGAATGCAAACTGGTATTCGCCCTCATCGAGGTATTCTTGTATCGAATCCTGGACTGCTTTTTTTTCTGCGGCAAATGCAGCGAGCACTAAACCGAATGTTGATTACATGATTAATGGCGGATTCCGTTGCCACTATGTTGCGGCTGGTTTCTCTTCATACACATAAGCATCGTCTGTTATCGTTAAGGGAATCCTGTTTCCTTTGCACCACAGCGCGCATTGGTCCTGGTATACCTGCCATTTCCCTTTTGCCCAGGCAGGCACAGTGGATTCCCAACGTTCCAAGGTGGGGAAGTAAACATGGTATTGTCCCATCGTGAGCTCGAATATCAGAATGCCTTCGCTGCTGCGCGCGACCAGTTCTTCTCTCCATCTTGGTTTGAAATCGATAATTGTCATCTTATTTATAATCGCCAAAGATCATATTTATGAAAAGCGAAGCTATAATCAATAACCAGGGACCGACGCCCAGCCAGAATAACCATTTTGTATTTGTTTTTGAAAAAAGCAGGACGAAGCCGAAAACGGATAATGACAGGAATATGATTGCATACGCCAAAGTTGCGCCTTTGGAATACTTGCTCGTGTGCAGGATATTGAGCACGTTTAGCAGGAAGCGGGTTCCGATATATAGATCAAAAATTAAGAAAATGATGGAAATGACTTTTTGCATCTGGGAGCTGGTTGGTTAGTAAAACGTCAGGTCCTTTCAATTTACCAATAAACTTCGGATTTGTGTCCGTTCCAGCGGTAGCGTTTATCCGTCAGACTGTAAGCTGAGCGCATTGTCGTCCCCAAGCCTTTGTAATGTTTACCCTATTGAAGTCTATTTTGTTGCAACGCTTGCTTTGGAGCCAGTGCGAGGGACGATCTTTTTCTATTGAGCAGTTCCGGTTTATCCAGGTACAATGCCATTTCCTGTACCATGGCATCCACTGCAATGATGTGATAGTTGCTGTCGAGCAAAATATTACTCGGTACATATTCCAGCGAAGCCTGCCGCGCAATAGTCGATTGAAATCCTTTCAGATCGGATACGTTGGGAAAGTTCAACGAATCCCGGCGTATGGCCATGGTCAGTCTTCCCGCGATTCGTCGAGTGAAATGCCTATCAGCTCAAGTCCTTTGGCCCGGCGACCTGCATACAATTCACGGACATAGGGATTCTCTAAACGGCAGGGTCCGCAGAAAGCGCCCCAGAAATGAAGCAGGATATAGGGTTGATGAATGTTGTACAACTCAATGATGTTGCCGGAAGAATCAGGTAAACGAAAATTGGGCATCTTCTTTCTATAATACGCCAGTTGTTCACGTCCCAATTGTGCATGCAGCGATTTCACTTCGTCTTTGTGCGGGTTCTTCTTCAAGAGTGCGACCAGCGGTTTTTTGAGCGGATAGGGTATGGGCGAGTTGTTCAAAAGAAAGGGCGACAAGGCCGAAGCGGGATGCTTTTTGACAAAGGCACTGACAAGCGGATAGATGGCCCTTCCGATCGAATCGCGGCCATTGCGCGAAAAGAAATTATGTTGCTGCCGTTGTTGCTGATCGGCTTTGAAGATCGCATACCAAGTGTTTGTTTCCTGTGGTCCCCGGAGTGATAGTATTTTTAGCAGCGGTTTGTTGTCGCTGGTATGTTTCTCAGGCAGGTATTCTTCTATCTCCATTGTTAACCTGCCTCCGGTTCCCCAAAAACCGAACATACGGGAGTCGTCCGTCCAGAACAACACGAGTTGCGGCGATTTGATGTGTATACGGCAGGAAAATTGACCATTGGTATCGATGGCTGCGGAGTCGGTATGGTCGGCCATAAAATAGATATGCTTTCTTGAGAACCTGCTGTTGAGCTGTCCGCTGATGTCAATGGAGGCCGATTGAGCAAAAACGACAACTGGCAGGAATAAACTGATTACGCATAAGAATGATCTCATCGGGAAAAGGTTTATTGATGGTGAATAGATGGAGAAGGCTGTTACGCTCCGGTGCTCCGCGAGAATGCCCGGTTTGTTTCGAGGAAATTTTCTTCGTCGAAACAAACAAAAACTATTTTTTCAATGGCTGTTGTCTTCCCCAGAAAGTCAATGGTCGCTGTAAGCGCAAGGGATGCTGCCAATGCTTTGGGAAAACGGTAGATGCCGGTGCTGATATTGGGAAAGGCGACCGATTTACAATGGTGGTCGGCTGCTAATTGCAGGGAGTTGGTATAGCAATTGGCCAGCAGTTTTTCTTCGTTGTGCTTGCCGCCGTTCCAAACCGGTCCCACGGTGTGAATGACGTATTTTGAAGGGAGCTTTCCGGCCGTAGTGATGACCGCTTCGCCCACGGCACATCCTCCTTGCCGGGCGATGATTTTTCTGCAATCGGCCAAAATCGCCGGACCGCCCGCACGATGGATGGCACCGTCTACTCCGCCGCCACCTAATAGAGATGTGTTGGCCGCATTGACGATACAGTCGGTGGCAATCTTTGTTATATTGCCCCGGATGATTTCAATTTGTGCTGAAATTGGCATCAACGTATTTGTTGAGGTAATTTAATGCAAAGGATCTTCCTTTTTTGCTTTTTTAAATAGCCGTCCAACGACGACCAGCAATTCAATCGTTAGCGTTAGTTCGGCAAGGAGCGCGGGTAAACCTACGACTAAAAGGAAGCCATAACCGGATTTCCCATAAGAGGCCGACAAAAAATTAAGAAAGCTGTCGGTGAGGTAGCCGATCGCAGCAACAAAAAGCAAAATAGGGGCAAACGCATGAAACCAGCCCGATTTGCGTGCGAGTACGCCCAGTATTAAAATATGGAGTCCAAAGAAGACATAGCTGATACGAACCGCATAGTAAGCGGAGTGGAGGAGGACTGCTGCTATGCCAGGTGCTTCCTGGTTACCGTAAAGATCAGCGGCGAGTTTTTCCAGGCCGAAATAAGCGATCAACGAATACGTAAACAGGACTACAAACAACAATCTGAAGACAGTGGCGAGCCCTGCCAGGGATCTATGAACGGGTTCAAACAATTCGTACAAGGCCCATGCAACTACCGTATCACAAATGAGCACCAGCACCCATAAGGTAATTCCGATTCGGAAAAGCAACGCATTGTTACGGATATTTTGAAGTGACGCGGGAACATCGCCTGAGACCAGCAACGGCTCAAATACAAAGAAGTTGGTAGTAATGCTGAAGAGGAATATGAGCAGGTAGGCAAGTCCCGCAGTAATGGCTTTCTTCCTGTTGGCTCTTTGAATCCCTTGTTGCATATTCTTCGCTGGAATGGCGTTTATGCCCCGACCTGTAAAAATTTGAGTGTTATT
>JAGWTK010000428.1 GCA_028876035.1 Bacteroidota bacterium | reverse complement strand
TGGCAGGTGCCGTGGTCGTATAGCCAGCGTTGCGCGGAACGGGTGCAGTTACCGCAAAGTCGGATAGGTTATTATTGTTATCGACTCCATCTGCAACCCGCGTGATTGAATTGGCATTGTCCGGGGCTGCTGCAGGAGCGGTTTCAAATCCATTTGCGGTTGCGCCGTAGCCGACCTTATCAATGACGGTTGCGCCGGTTGGATTGGGGCCGCTGAGTACTACAGTTGAATTACTCAAAACTACTTTTCCG
Source organism: Bacteroidota bacterium (assembly GCA_028876035.1). GTDB lineage: Bacteria > Bacteroidota > Bacteroidia > Chitinophagales > Chitinophagaceae > JACMLD01. Next base: position 3,592 of record JAGWTK010000428.1, on the reverse strand, counting down.
GCTGTGGCGCCGAGCGCCAGGGTGCCGGTTGCATCGGGCGTTGGTAAACTGGTAGTACCACCCGAACCTGCGGCTTCCTGTACGAGGAAAAAACTATGCGCAGGGATTGTTCCCGACAGCGCGCTGGCGGTCCAGTTACCCGTACCTGTTGCGCTTTGGTATTGAAGGGACCAGCCCGATAAGTTCACGGGGCTGTTTTCATTATTATACAATTCAATGAAATCGTTTTTATAGGTCGCTCCGCTGTTGCCTCCACCACCATACACCTGGTTAATGACCACATTTGCCGCGGGTGCACCGGCAGTAGTAGCATTGGTAGTTAGTCCGTTTGAATAATTATTGCTGCCATCCACCGACCAGGCTTTGTAATAGTACGTGGAAGCCGCATTAAGTCCGGTGTGCTGAAAATTGAAAGCGGTAGCCGTTCCTTTGTACAACACGGTGCCTCCACCCGCAATGCTGTTGCCCGCTGAAAGCGCTCCGGCAGGCGTTCCAAAAACGGCGCTGGTATTTGTGGCAACAAGGATATCATCACCCCCGGCATTACCCGTTGCCGTTAGATTGATCTGGGACGAGGAGAAAGTATTCGCGGCAAATGCCTGTGGAGGATTTACCGTAACCAGCGGAGAAACAGTACCCGCAAGTGCTACCGACTGCGAGGCGGTTCCGGATACAAGACTTATTGAACCATTCGCAGGTCCGGCGGGGGCAGTTGCAGCAATGCGGATGGCAATGGATGTAGTGTTTACACTGCCTCCGGTTTGCCCGAGCACGATATTACCCGCGGTATAGTTGGCTCCGCCATCGGGAGAAATTTCATAAGCTGCTGGTGGCGTAATGCTGATATCGCTGGTAAGGTTGCTGCCACTTACGGTAATGGTTTGGGCGGCAGATGCGGTGCCGGTGACGGTCGAGAAACTGGACAAGCCCGAACTATTGACAGTGATTGTGGGCGCACCGCTACCACCGCTTGCGCTAACGGTGAGGGACAAGTCATCTATGCGCCAGTTGGCCGTATTTGCAGACGCGGTACCTGTGCCATTATATCCATAGATACGAACCGTGACGGCCGTACTGCTATTGCCATTGATGGTAACCGGATTTTGTTTGATCGACCAGCTGCTGTTGTTGCTGATGGTTCCGGGAGCAGCAGCATCGGCAGCGTAATTGTCGAGACTGGTGCGGATGGTATAGGCCTGTGGACCCGTGCTGGTAGAGCGGGTGCCAAAATCTATTTGCGTAATGGAAACATCAAAGCCGGCAGCGGGCGTAACGGTAAATTCGAAATAAGCACTACCCGACGCGCCCGTTGCCAGTGCACCGGTACGTGCTGCAGCGCCTGCATTAAAGCTGCCGCTGGCGCCGGTGTATCCGGAAGAAACGGAACTGCTGGTCAGAAGGGCAGTCGTTCCATTGTTATTTCCCTGCGAGAGATCGGAGATGGAACTGATGTTGGTGACGGGCGTTCCTGACGAGGGAGATGCATTGCCAGGTGTAGCGGTTCCAAAATTCCAGGCAACCTGTGCCCACGTGAACAGCGGCAGCAGGACTGCCGCAAATGCGTACAATTTTTTCATGAAAACAGTTTTGTTGTTGAGTGTCCTTTTACTGTCTGATACTTATAATTGTGCGGTAGCAGTGCACAGGATTTCCGGAAGGATTGGAAATGACTTTTGAACGAGCCGCCAAATTTAGTTTTATAGCAACGTTCACTGTTTTTTTCAGACTAAGTAATTATTAACATTTCGCAAGATTACCCAGTTGACAGGATGGCAGTAAGCTTTCGGTGGCACCTTGTTTGCGACCAGCGCATGCACGGGAAACCGATTCGAAACAAGGTCATTTTGACCTATTGACTGAATTAAAAAATCATTGTATATGCAAAAGGGCAATATCAGGGTGCAAACCGAGAATATTTTTCCAATTATTAAAAAGTTTCTCTACAGTGACCATGATATCTTTTTGCGCGAGCTGGTGAGCAATGCGGTAGATGCCACACGGAAATTGCAAACCCTTTCTTCGATTGGTGAGGCCAAAGGTGATTTGGGGGAACTTCGCATCGATGTAAAACTCGATGTTGCCGCAAAGACGATTACGGTCAGCGATCGCGGCGTGGGAATGACCGCGGAAGAGATCGACAAATACATCAACCAGGTAGCTTTCAGCGGCGCGGAGGAATTTTTGAATAAGTACAAAGGACAGGCAGATGCGAGTATCATCGGTCATTTCGGTTTAGGATTCTATTCTTCGTTCATGGTGAGCGAAAAAGTAGAGATTATCAGCCGGAGCTATCGGGAAGGAACAAACGCAGTTCGGTGGGAGTGCGACGGAAGCCCTGAATTTACACTGGAAGATGCAGCCAAAGAGGATAGGGGTACGGATATTGTCATGCATGTGAACGAAGAGAGCCAAGAGTTTTTGGATGCAGACCGACTCAAAGGTATTTTGAAAAAATTCTGCCGGTTCTTACCAGTTCCTATCTTCTTTGAAAATGAGCAGGTGAACAATACATCGCCGGCATGGACAAAGAAGCCATCAGAGCTGACCACAGAAGACTACCAGCATTTTTATAAAGAACTGTATCCTTTCAACGAAGCACCGCTTTTCTGGATACACCTGAACGTAGATTATCCATTCAATCTGACAGGTATTTTATATTTCCCTAAGATTAAGCAGTCTTACGAAATTCAGAAAGATAAAATTCAACTGTACAGCAACCAGGTATTTGTTACTGATGAAGTAAAGGACATTGTTCCCGAATTCCTGATGTTGTTGCAGGGTGTTATCGACAGTCCGGATATTCCGCTCAACGTGAGCCGCAGCTATCTCCAGGGCGATCCAAATGTGAAAAAGATAAACAATCACATCACCAAAAAAGTAGCGGATAAACTCGAAGAGATCTTTAACAAAGAAAGAACTTCTTTTGAGGAAAAATGGGAAAGCCTGGGCTTGTTTGTAAAGTACGGCATGATGACAGACGACAAGTTCCTGGAGAAAGCCAGCAAGTTTCACATCTTCGAAGAAACGGGAACCGGTAAGTTTTATACGCTGGAGGAATACCGCGCAGCTGCAGAGGGTTTGCAAAAGAGCAAAGAAGGAAAACTCACTATCATCTATACAACCAACCCTGTTCAGCAGGATGCTTACATCCAGGCGGCCAATGCGAAGGGTTATAAAGTCGTTAAACTGGAAACCCTGGTAGATGCAGGCTTTATCAACCAGATGGAACACAAATGGAACGATGTTCATTTTGTACGGGTGGATGCTGATATTGCCGACAACCTGGTGGACAAACAGGAAGCGATGGACGCGGCACTTACGAAAGATGAGTCGGATAAACTGAAAACATTGTTTGAGCGGAATGCAGAAGGGTTGCAGGTAACGGTAGAAATAAAGGGACTCAGTCCGGATGCGCCTCCGGTGGTGGCAACACGACCTGAGTTCATGCGTCGGATGAAAGACATGAGCGCGATGAGTGGTCCGATGGGAAGCTTTTATGCAAATATGCCCGATGAAGTGACGTTAACCGTGAATGGCAATCATGCTATCTACCAAAAGGTAATTGCACAGCAAGACGTTGCGGAGCAGGAAA
>JAGWTK010000427.1 GCA_028876035.1 Bacteroidota bacterium | reverse complement strand
CTACCTCGCGTGCGCGCTGGTCGAGTGCCACGAATAAACCTTCCACCATTACCACGGCCCCGTCGATGATAATACCAAAGTCTACCGCACCCATGGAAAGCAGGTTGGCACTCATGCCTTTGATGCGCATGCAAATAAAGGCGAACAACAAGGAGAGGGGAATGATGATACTAACGGTAACGGTTGTACGCCAGTCGGCCATGAACAACAAAACAATCACCGTCACCAATACAATGCCTTCAATCAGGTTATGGATTACTGTTTCCTGTGCGAAGTCCATCAGGTTGGTGCGGTCATAATAGGTCTTGATCTTTACGTCTTTGGGCAGGATGTTTTTATTCAGGTCATCTACCTTGGCCCTTACCCGTTCCAGTACTTCGGCAGGATTTTCTCCTTTGCGCATGACCACGATACCTTCCAGCACGTCTTCCTGCTGGTCGCGCGCTACCTGTCCCAGCCGCGGCTTGCCGGCTTCTACTACTACGGCTACGTTTTTGATGAGCAGGGGAACGCCGTTGATTTTATTGATGATAATATTGTTGATATCGTCAATATCGTTCAGTACACCGATGCCCCTCACCACATAGCTCTGACCGTTTCTTTCAATCACATCGCCGCCCACATTCACATTACTCTTGGCGATGGCATTGTACACATCCAGCGATGTAAGATTGTACTTGATGAGCAGTTCGGGGTTGACGCTCACTTCGAACACTTTCTCTTCACCGCCAAAACTGTTCACATCTGCAATGCCAGGCACACTTTTGAACTGGCGGTCGAGTACCCAGTTCTGGAGTGTGGTGAGTTCGCGAATTGACCGCGTTTTACTGCTGAGTGTGTAGCGGAATATTTCACCGGTAGGACCGTACGGCGGCTGTACTTCGGGCTTAACGCCATCGGGCAGGTCAGCTCCGCTCAAACGGGTGAACACCTGTTGGCGTGCAAATACATCGTCCACATCGTCATCGAAAATAATGCGCATATAACACAGGCCGAAGGCCGATGTCGTGCGCAGGTTCGACTTTTTCTGCACAGAGTTGAGGACGGTTTCCAGCGGAATCGTTACAAACTTTTCTACTTCTTCTGCGCTGCGGCCCGGCCATTGGGCGATGATGATGATTTGGGTATTGGTAACGTCGGGAAAAGTTTCAATGGGCGTCTCGGTATAGCTCCAGATGCCCAGTGCCACCAATATGCTTGTCATAAAAAAGACAAAATACCGGTGCCGAAGGGAGAAGTAAATGATATTGCGGATAAACTTGTTCATGGATGGGTTGCAGTCGTCTTTTATAGAATCTTAGTCTTCTTTGAGGGCATTGAACAACAAAACCTGGTTGTTGCCTACCAGCAGCTCTCCTGGCTTTAGCCCGGCTGATATGAAATCCTTGCCGCCAACCGATTTCAATACTTTTATCTCTCTCAATTCGAGGTCGCATTTTCCGTGGTACACGATTACGAAGTTGTGGCCGTTATCGCTCAGTACGGCATCAGAAGGAATGGTGATGGATGCTGCGCCTTCTTTGTTTTCTATGATGATATTCGCAAACATCTCCGGCTTGAGCCGCAGGCCGGCATTGGGTAAGCGCACGCGTATTTTCATCACCTTGGTGACCGGATCGAGAATTTGGTTTACTTTATCTACCACACCCTTAAAAACGGAATCCGGATAGGCAAGGGTTGTCACACGGGCCGTATACCCTTCTCTAACTTTGGCAATATCACTTTCATACACGTTGGCCCAAACCCATACATCGCTGATATCGCCGATGGTAAACATATTGTCGGCATTATCGTTCCGGATAAAACCTCCCTGGGTTATCTTCTGTTCTACTATATAGCCGCTCATGGGAGCTGTAACTACGTAAGTTCCGTTGGCGCTCGTATGTCCGCCTCCATTGATGGCAATCATCTCCTTTAGCTTATTGGCATTGGTGAGTGCCTTGTTGTAGTTCTCCTTTGCTTCGGCATATTCGCGTTCGCTCGCAATCCCATTTTTAAATAAAGATTCAGCATTGTCCATCTGTTTTTTCGCGATGCTGAGGTCATTGCTGCTGGCGGAGAGATCACTGTAATTGCCCGCTACTTCAGCACTTTTGATCACCGCCAGTGTTTGTCCCCTGCTCACATGATCGCCCACTGAAACATTTACATCCAGCACCTGGCCGCTGCTGAACGGGAATACCCGTACTACTTTTTTGTCGTTAAAACTGATTTCGCCCGACAACTTTAGTTCGTCATCGATGCGTGCCATCGCAGCAGTATCGATATGAATGATTTTTTCCAGTGAATCGGAGATACAGATCTTACCGTTAGCTTTTTTCTCTTCTTTCACTTCCTGGTGGCAACCCTGCAGGATGCAGGCAAGCAGCAGGCCAGGTAATAACAATGCAGTAGTCGATGGTTTCATCGGGGTGTTTTGATGGGTTAGTCTTGCGAAATGATATTCGTTCCGGTGGCATAATTGAGTTCTTCCGCGGCGGCGCTGAGCGCACGCTGCTGTTCGAGCTGACGACCCGCAGATTCCTTATAGGCGTCAAAAAAATCAATGAACTCGAGCAGGCTCACTTGTCGCTGCTGGTAACTGTCGACCATATTTTTCAACAGCTGGTCGTATTTGTCCATGAAACCTGTACTCAGGGATGCTTGCAGGCCGCGCAGGATGAGCAGTTTCCGGTAGGCGGCGATGATATCCTGCTGTACGTTGTTCTGTGCCTGCTGTACCTGCACATTCGCCTGTTGTACGCCGATTTTCGCAGCTGCTATATTACCCTTGTTTTTATTGAACAGCGGGAGCGGCACTGAAATACCCAGTCCCCAGAAATTATTGACGTAGCTGCTGCGCTGGTCATATTCCGTGCCAACAGTTATGTCGGGAACGGCCAGTGCTTTCTGGTAATTGAGGTTGTGTTGTTTGGCTAATAAGTTTGTTTGAGCGAGCTGCAGGTCCGGTCGGTTGGCGCGCGCTGAATCCATCAGTGCCCCCAGCGAAAGATCCGCCGGAATGGAAAACGGGTTTGCTGCTGTTGGTATGAACACGGTGTCACCCGTCACCTGCAACAATACGGCGAACTCTTTTTCGGTATCTGTTACCTGCTGGTCCAGGGCCGCCAGTTCCGAGCGCTGGTTATATACCAAAGCCTTTACACGGATATTGTCTTTTTGCGAGATATTACCTGCCTGTAACTGCGCATCCATTGCCGCTGCAAGCTTTTCCAGCGACCCAAGTTGTGTTTTGAAAAGTAAGCGCTGGGCAAAAAGTGTGCGCAGGCTTTGGTAGTCGCTCCGCAATACAAAACGGAGATTACGCATCATGTCGGCAAATTGCTGTTGACTGCTAAGTACATCATCGGTCGCCAGTGCAATCAGCTTATTGCGTTTGCCAGCCGTTTTTATGACTTGCTGCAATTGCAGGAATACCTGCCCGAAGTTGCTGTTGTGCCGGAAGAATTTTCCATCGTAGATGTTCTGATCGGTATTGAGTACGGGATTATCCCAATAGCCGGCCTGGCTTACCAGGGCGTTCCGGATATCGGTGTTGTACTGCTGTGCAATCAGATCGAGGTTGCGCTGCAGAAAAAGTTTTTCGGCTGCGGGCAGACTGATTACAATAGAATCGCCTGGCTGTCCGAAAGCGGTCCGAAACAAAACAAAAAGCAAGAGAACCAGGCCTGGCGCACGGTAGATCATAGAGGGGCAATTCAGCTACAAAGCTGTGCGGAATGCCTGTTAAGTCCTAGTTAACAAGTGTTAATAGCCCGTTAACCAAAAAAGCAGGTGCCAAACAACATATAAAAAAAAGCGGCCAGGCCGCTTTTCAACATCAAGTGTGTTTGGGTTTACTCAGGC
>JAGWTK010000027.1 GCA_028876035.1 Bacteroidota bacterium | reverse complement strand
CTGCACGTGGACAAACTTCCTCTAACGTGCTATTATAAACAGCTGTCGTTCAGAGCATAAGTTCTGGGACTGGCTATTAATTCCGGTCTGAATAATTGCAGATTCGTGGAAATAAAAAAGAAGGCAGCGCCTTCTTTTTCAGGTAGTTTATTTGAACAAACAACTGCTTAATGGCCCGTCTTTACAATCCGGCGTGAGATTATTTGTTGTTGCCATTCGGCGCGAACTGTATAGAAGCCTGCGGCCAGGTTCCCGAGGTCGGTTATTCGTATGCTGTTCATTCCTTTGTTTGCCTGGCGTACGGTTTGTGTTTTTACTTTATTGCCATAGTTATCGAATACTGAAAATGTCACATCTCCTGCGGCTGGTAATACCACATCGAACTGGATATTACTGGTAAAGGGGTTGACAAGGTTTTTGATGGTAAAGTCAAGCGCGCCGGGACTCAGCACGATGGTTTTGCTCAGGTGGGACACTGCATCTTCTTTAATCCTGATGCGGTAGAATGCAGTGCCGGAAAGTGCGCTTGGATCGTCGAAAATGTAGTTACCGGTACCGTTAACGGCAGTTCCATTGACAGCGCTGATTTTTATGAATGTGGTTCCATCAGTGCTTTTTTCGATTTCATAGATAGTGCCCGGCGTTTCATTCACCGTTTGCCAGTTGATGCTCGCGTAGCTGTTCTTGAGTTGTCCGTTTACCGCAGTGATATCTGTCCGTAATATCCACATACAATTGTGCACCATCACCTGGATGGTACGGCTGCCGGAGAAAGAACAGTTAGGATCAGACAGGTTAGAAGAACTACTGGCTACACGAAGTCGAAAGATATTGTTATGTGTTGTGGAATCACCTCTTACCTGCGGACCGGCCGCTGTATACACATATTGTGCTCCTACGAGTGAAGGACTGGCACTACCACTAATGCCGGTGCTCGTCCATGTAGCGCCGCCATCCGTGCTTCTTTCCCAGATGTATTCGGTATAGTTGTTAAAGAAACTGGTAACGGTAGCCGAGAAAGAGGCGGTGTCACCAAAGCAGGTACTTACCGTGGTAGCTGATGGCGTCAGCGCGAGGTTGGGCGTGCAGGTTGCTACGCCGATATCGTCGATAGCCCAGTCGTTACCGCCGCCACCAGGTGCATTGTTACGGATGCTGATGATCATCTGCGTTTGGGCAGGGCCGGTGAGGTAGGTAAATCCTCTTTTGGTCCATTGTCCCGTATAGCCCATATCACCGGTCGTATAATAATCATATCCGTTGATATTGAAAGTTAGATTAGGGTGTACGCCCGAAGAGTCGTTTGGCCCTGTGGGAATATAACTCAGCTGAGTAGGCTGCGTGCCCATGGAATCTGCTCCGCAGATATGACAAATATTGCGAAACCAGGCTGAGTATTCGTAATAGGTATTCGGACAAAGATTTTTCACCGTATCGAGAAATGCTGTATCGGTACGGTAGGCTGCGTTGATCACTACCATATAGCCGCCGGTTTTTCCACCCGTGGTATCCGCTGGTGGATTACCCGTAAACTGGTTGGACGCACCGGTATGATCACCCGTGATATCCCACACATTGAACACATGGTTGGCAGCGGTGGGGTCATTGGGATTGGTAGAATAATTTGCTCCTCCTGAACTGCTGTTATTGGATACGCCGTAAAAATAATCTACCGGATTACCGTTGGAGAATTGAACATACGAGTAGTTCGATGGTACTTTATTCGATACGCCCCGATCTTTCAGGTTACCGGAGCCGAAGGTTCCGCCAGACTCCGAAATAATGCCATTGCTGCCAACAGTGTTGGCACAGATCCCATAGTTTTTATAAACAACAGCATTCACTGTTGGAAACGTAATAGTTGTTGAAGCGGCCAGCGGCTGGGTTTTATAAGATATCGATCCGCCACCCAGATTAATGATGGTTCCAAAAGGCGCAGCCGCGCTCACTTGTACGCGGAAGGATGCAATGATAATGCAAGTACTGCCAAAGTTGGTGGGACGGGCTGTATAGCGAATAACACCTCCTGCGGCTGCAGACGCGCCACTCCCCATATTGATGGTGATATTGCTTCCTGCAATGGTGCCGGCATCATCAAGTGCTGCGTCTGTAAACTGTTTGTATATTTTTCCTTCGTTGGTGAGTGTCCGCAAACTGCCGGTTACAAAGGCGGTACTGCCGGGTACAACATCGGTGAAACTTACTGCATACGCAATGTTTGATTTCACCACGAAGGTGGCGCGTATTTCCAGTATATCGCCAGGTTCAATGGTGCCGCCAATGGATCCTTTCGTGATATTGACATAACTTTTTCCATAGTCAACCGTTGGAGCAGAAGCAGGGGGATCGGTGATGCATACAGTAAAATTCCAGGTAGAGGTTGCTCCCACTGTAGCACTGCTGGTTGCGTTGCTGAATACACGTATATAATAAGTGTTACCCACCACCAATGCGCCGGGTGTCATTACAATATTTGATCCCACCGGAGTGCCGCTCATACAATATACTTCGGAGAGGGCGCCACATGCACCTTGTAGTATTTCGATTGCCGGGATGGCTGCTTTTAAACTCGTAGCACCGCCCCCGATCCCGAGTGTAATGGTGGGATAGGCTGTTGTTGCTGTGTATTTATACCAAACGTCGGCCGAAGCGCCGTTTCCGCAGGAACTGGTGATACCAGCAGTTGCCGTAGCATTTTTTAAAGTACCGGAAGTAGTCGTACAGCCCGATGAACTGGTAATATTGGTCGCCCCGGTACACAGATCGTTTGCCGGTTGCGCATAGGCAAAGAATGCAGATGTCGTCAACACACAAACAACAAGTAGCCGGTGAAGGCTGCCGCCAAATTGTAGTCGTCTTTTCATAAGATTGGCTTTCACAATTAGGGTCGGATTAGTATTGTTCCCCTCGTATTCTTTTACTTCCTGTACAAAATACTTCTAATATGTGGCGCCGGCAAACGCCCAGGGTTGTTTTCGACCAATACATCCTTTTCGGGGATTATTGTCTGTGATCAATTTTACCGCAAGTGTTTTTACTATTTTGAAAATGCTTTTTGCACCCTATTTTGGGTGTACAAAGCATAAGAACGTCGGTTACGTAAGAAGTAGTATAGTGATATGATGGTTTTTTTTAATAAATCATACTTTTCTTATTGCGTTTCCGTTACACCTAAGCCCAAAGCCAATATCCATGAAACATTTTATGTATGTTTTTGCATGCCTGTTGTTTTGCCTGCCTGCTTTATCGCAGACGACCATTCTGGGCGGACGGCAAAATGAAGTATTCCTCAAAACGGATCTTTCTCCGGCAAATGGCCTGAATGACCCCTGGGAGATTACCTATGGTCCCGATGACTCATTATGGATTACCGAGTCAAAAGGCTATGCAGTATATAAATTGAGTCCCAATGGCGGCACAAAAAGAAAAATTCTCGACATCAATCAAAAGAGTACCTGGCTGGGAAACACGCCAGCGAGCGACTCTGTGTTCAATCTCCAGTTTACGTTTTCTCCGACCAATCCGCAAGGTGGACTAGCCGGCCTGGCCATTCATCCGGCTTTCCTGTCAGGTAAACCCTACGTCTATATTTCGTATATCCGCAGTTATGTAAATACCGTTGGTGGCAATGGAGGTGTGTTCTATACCAATCGCGTCGCCCGCTTTACATATAATTTTACAACAGGACGCCTGGAAACGCCGGTCTCATTGTGCGACACTCTACCAGGCAGCAGCGATCACAATTCACAACGAATGATCATCGCACCTGTTAATGGGGTTAATTATCTTTTTTATGCGGCGGGCGATATGGGCGCCGGCCAGTTTGCAAACCAAAACCGGACGAACAATGCGCAAAACACCAACAAATACGAGGGAAAGATCTTAAGGTTCAACCTTGAATCAGATGGTGATGCCGGTACGCTCGACAAGTGGATCCCCAATGATAACCCGTACAATGGTGCAAAGCAAAGCGCGGTATGGGCCATTGGTATCAGGAATAACCAGGGGTTCGCGTACGACAGCGTCCGCGATATTCTGTACGGTTCCTCGCACGGACCCTACAGCGATGACGAGGTCAATATTATCCAGCCGTCTAAAAACTACGGGCACCCGCTCGTGATCGGCTTCGCTGCAGACACGAATTATAATGGATCCAGTGCCGGTGCTTATCCAAGTTCCAGCTTGTCGGTGATAACAAACGAAGTAACCGCTGCTGCAGCTATTGGTGCCAGTTATAAAGATCCGCTCTTTGTGGGATACAACTGGATCAAGGACTCTATTAATAAGATCTGGACAACACAACCCAACAACGGTACCTGGCCTTCTGAAGGTTGGTCGGGACTAGGATTGTATAATTACAGCATCATTCCCGATTGGAAGAATTCTTTGATCATGGCCGGACTTAAATGGGGCCGACTCATACGCACCAGGCTGGATGCAAATGGAACAGCGATTGTTCCCACAAATGGCAAAGACACGGTTTGTTATTTCGATTCGAACAACCGGTACCGCGATATTGCGTTTGGTCCTAATGGCAAAGACATTTTTGTGATAATGGATAAGTCGGCTGCCACTTCGGGGCCCAGCGCTAACAACCCCAGCCTGATTTCCTGCGCAGGATGCGTGCAGAAGTATACGTTCCTTGGATACAACAGTTCCGGTGGAACCAGCACCATTCCCAGCTCTGTTACCATTGCAGCCGCGAAGCCGGGGATTTGTGAAAATGCCAACACGATTAATATCAACACAAACAATGCGAACCTCTGGGTGCCCATTACAGATACACTCGGAAACGTACTGGCAGAAATCAACGCCAATGGTAATATCCTCGGTAATGTAACCACATCGGTATACCTCAACAACGGAACTGTTCGCGAAAGCGGATACAACAAAGTATTGTATCTCGATCGCAACCTGACAATAACACCCACTACCCAGCCAAGCACCGCGGTGAGCATCCGGCTGTATATGCGCACCGCTGAATTCAATTCATTGAAGACCGCATTAAATACCCAGGGTGCAGGCAGTGGCGTCTCTGCCATTACCGACCTGGCGATATTTAAAAACAGCGATGCCTGCGGTTCGGCCATTAACGTGATGCCAACACGCATTACCACCACCAACCAGGCAGCTTTCGGCAGTACAGGTTATGTGGTTCAGGCAAATATTACGTCGTTTTCTAGTTTCTACTTTGCCGGGGTAACATCACTCCTCCCGGTGCAACTGATTTCTTTCAATGCCAACCTGGTAAATGATAACACCCAGTTGCAATGGACAACCGCAGACGCGCAAAACAGTCAGCAGTTTGTGATTGAGCGGAGCGCCGATGGAAAAAACTTTTCTGCGATCGGAACGCTGCCGGCAAAAACCGGCAATGGTGTAGTGAGTTATGCAATGGCCGACAGTAATATTGCCCGCGCCGGTTCTTCGGTTGTGTATTACCGCTTGAAAATAGTTGACAATGACGGAAGCTTCAGCTACTCCCGGGTAGTGAGCGTTCGGTTGGCTAAGAAAGCCGGCCGCATTACGGTTAGTCCAAATCCTGTCAACAGCAGTGCAGTGGTAGTAGTGAATGCCACCGTAGCCGAAAGCGCACGCTGGCAAATTTCAGATATCAGCGGTAAGCCGGTAATGGCCCGCACGATTTCGTTGGTGAAAGGCGATAACAGCTTCACACTCTCCCTGGGCAGTCTGCCTGCAGGCAGCTATTACCTGAAAGTGACTGGTAATAATATCAGCGAGTCTGTCAAGCTTCAAAAGCAATAAGCAGCAATTCTGTATAATAGAAAAGCATCCACCTAGGTGGATGCTTTTTTTTGCTAACAGGCAGTTCTTTAATCTATTTTGCCCACCATTTTAGCCGGGTCTACCCAGGCATCAAATTCTTCCGGTGTTACATAGCCCAGTTTCACCGCCATGGCTTTGAGGGTGGTTCCTTCTTTGTGTGCTTTCTGCGCAATTTCGGCCGCTTTGTAATAGCCAATCTTTGTATTCAGCGAGGTTACCAGCATCAGTGAATTATCAACATGCTTTTTGATATTCGCTTCGATGGGTGCAATGCCCACGGCACATTTGTCATTAAAGCTTACACATCCATCACCGATTAACCTTGCGCTGTGGAGGAAGTTGTAGATCATCACTGGTTTAAAAACATTCAGTTCGAAATGACCATTGGCGCCACCGATATTGATGGCTACATCGTTGCCCATTACCTGTGCCGCGATCATGGTAAGCGCTTCGCATTGAGTAGGGTTCACTTTGCCCGGCATTATCGAAGAGCCCGGCTCATTGTCGGGAATAAACAGCTCGCCGATACCACTGCGCGGACCAGAAGACAGCATCCTTACATCGTTGGCAATCTTCATCAGGCTTACCGCAACCGTTTTAAGCGCACCATGTGCTTCCACGATGGCGTCGTGCGCTGCAAGGGCTTCAAATTTGTTTTCCGCAGTTACGAACGGTAGTCCGGTCAGCTTCGCAATATGCGCGGCCACGTTCTTATCGTAATCTTTGGGTGTATTGATGCCGGTGCCTACTGCTGTTCCGCCCAATGCAAGCTCGCTGAGATGGGGCAGCGTGTTTTTAATGGCTTTTAGTCCATGATTTAACTGTGATACATAACCGCTGAATTCCTGTCCTACCGTAAGCGGCGTTGCATCCATAAAATGCGTGCGTCCGATTTTCACCACGTTCATAAACGCCTTGCTTTTCTCAGCAAGGGTGTCGCGCAGTTTTTCGATACCGGGAATCGTGGTCTCAACCAGTATTTTGTAGGCAGCAATATGCATGGCCGTGGGAAAGGTGTCGTTCGATGATTGCGATTTGTTGACATCATCGTTGGGGTGCAGGAATTTTTCTTTATCGGATAATTGCCCGCCATTCAGCACATGTCCACGGTAGGCCACCACTTCGTTTACGTTCATATTACTTTGGGTGCCGCTGCCTGTTTGCCATACTACCAGCGGGAACCATGCATTGAGTTTTCCTTCCAGGATTTCATCACATACACGTCCGATCAGATCACATTTTTCTTTGGGCAGCACACCCGCTTCGAAATTGGTGATAGCGGCCGCTTTTTTCAGGTAAGCAAATGCCTGGATAATTTCTTTTGGCATTTTATTGATGTCCTGCGCAATCTTAAAATTGTCAATGCTGCGTTGGGTTTGTGCGCCATACATAGCGTCCACCGGGACCTTTACCTCGCCCATGGTGTCTTTTTCAATTCTGTATTCCATATTACAATAATTGTTTTTTGGCTTTAATCGGGCACGAAGGTACAAAACCGCTATTGCCCGTATGCCGGAACAATCGCAAACGTTTGCGCATTTTCTGCACCGGACCGCTTTTATGCTGGGCTATGGCTTACATTAGCTGCCTAACCCACCGATATGAGAAAAGGATTGTTACTGATGTCTTTTTTGTTTAGTGTGTCTGGAACCGTATGCGCGCAGGCATCCCACCGTTTTGCACTGGCCGACAGTGTTTTTCTGCTGGACGGAAAGCCTTTTCAGATCATTAGCGGTGAAATGCATCCGGCGCGTATTGCCGTCTCTCAGTGGCGCCATCGCATCCGGATGGCGAAGGCAATGGGTTGTAATACGATTGCCGTGTATGCCTTCTGGAATTATTTCGAGGAAAGGCAAGGCCTGTTTGATTTCCGTACCGACAAAAGAGATATCGCTGCCTTTATTCGTCTCTGCCAGCAGGAAGGCATGTGGGTGTTGCTGCGACCCGGCCCTTACGTTTGTGGTGAATGGGACCTGGGCGGTATACCGTCCTGGTTGCTCAAATATCCGGATATCCGTCTCCGTTGTATGGACCCAAAATACATTCAGGCCGTAACCACCTATATTAAGCAGTTGTCGGCCCAGGTAAAACCATTGCTGGTCACGAATGGCGGCCCCATACTGATGGTTCAAATCGAAAATGAGTACGGAAGCTACGGCAACGATAAAGTATACCTCGAATACCTTCGGACGCAATGGCAATCAAATGGTATCAACACGCCATTTTATACGGCCGACGGTCCCACTGATTTCATGCTTGAAGCAGGTAATATTGATGGTGCCGCCATCGGACTTGACAGTGGTAGCAGCGAAGCTGATTTTGAACAGGCAAAAAAACGCAGTCCGCATGTGCCCTCATTCAGTAGCGAAACCTATCCCGGGTGGCTTACGCATTGGGGAGAGCCCTGGGCCAGGCCAGATACCGCAGCACTGCGGAAAGAAATCAATTTCCTGCTGAGCCATAAAAAATCGTTCAATCTTTACGTGGTACATGGGGGAACTAATTTTGGATTCACCGCGGGCGCCAATGCGTTTTCTCCCACCCAATACCAGCCAGATATCACGAGCTACGATTACGATGCACCCATCAGCGAGCAGGGATTACCCACCCCAAAGTACTTTTTGTTGCGCGACCTGATCCAATCCTACACCGGCAAACCCTTGCCACCGGTACCGGCACCGCCTGCTTCCATTTCCATCGCCGCGATTACCATGCAACCCTACACGACCATTTGGAAAGCACTTGGTAAACCAGTTCATTCGCCGCAGCCGCTGACGATGGAAGTGCTCGGACAAAACCAGGGATTGGTGCTTTACCGTACGACCCTCATCGGTCATAAATCGGGCAAGCTCACCATTACTGAACCACATGACTACGCGCTGGTATTTCTTGATGGAAAGTTGATTGATACGATCTACCGCGATGGTGGACATTGGTCGGTAAACCTTCCTGCCACCCCGTCGAAAAATCCTGTGCTGGAGATCCTGGTAGAAGGAATGGGACATATCAATTTTGCACAGTACATGATCGACCGGAAAGGTATTACTGAGCGGGTAACCCTGAATGGAATGACACTAATGAACTGGCAGCAGTTCCTGTTGCCAATGAATGCGGATTTCGTAAGCGCCTTACCGGCTACCTACCCCGAAGGTTTTCACGACGGTATCTTCTTCAAAGGAAAATTTAATTTGGCTACTACGGGCGATACCTGGTTTGATATGGGTGGTTATACAAAAGGTATGCTCTATGTAAACGGACACAATCTCGGCAGGTATTGGACCAGTCGCGGACCACAACAAAAATTGTTCTGTCCGGCTGAATGGTTGCGCAAAGGCGCCAACGACATAGTGGTGTTTGATTTTCACGCAAACAAAGCGGCCGATATTACGGCGACAGAAAGGCCTTAATTATTTATATTCCTGTCT
Organism: Bacteroidota bacterium; assembly: GCA_028876035.1. GTDB lineage: Bacteria > Bacteroidota > Bacteroidia > Chitinophagales > Chitinophagaceae > JACMLD01. The sequence goes on along the minus strand of JAGWTK010000027.1, from coordinate 9,133 downwards.
ACAATTGATGTTATGAAAAAATATACGTTGTTGCTCATGGGCTGTATAGCCATGGTACTGGTAATGGCACAGCCTTACCAACCGAATTGGAACTCGCTCGATCAGCGGCCCACTCCGCAATGGTTCCGCGACGGAAAGTTTGGCATCTTTATTCACTGGGGGGTGTACGCGGTGCCAGGATTTAGCGTGAAAGGAGAATACGCTGAATGGTACCAGCATGCATTGAACAGTGGCGATAGTGCAAGGGTGCAATACCAACGCAACAAGTTTGGCAACCTGACCTATTACCAGCTGGCCGACCAGTTTAAAGCCGAATTGTTCAAGCCGGAAGAATGGGCCAGGGTATTTGAACAATCCGGTGCCCGCTACATTGTACTCACCTCGAAACACCACGATGGTTTTGCACTCTGGCCCAGCAAAGAAGCCAGTAAGAGCTGGGGCTTTCCGTGGAATGCGGCAGAGGTAGGGCCCAAACGCGATTTGATAAAGGATTTGTTTGCCGCCGTGCGCAAGACCAAAGTGCATGCAGGCATGTATTATTCACTGTATGAATGGTACAATCCTGTCTGGAAAAGTAATCGCGAAAAATATGTGAGCGAACACATGTGGCCGCAAATGAAAGACCTCATCAATAATTACCAGCCGGATGTATTCTGGACAGATGGTGACTGGGATGCACCTGCAGAAACCTGGAAGAGCCAGGAGTTCCTCGCCTGGTTATACAACGAGAGCCCGGTGAAAGACAGGGTAGTGGTGAATGATCGATGGGGCGCAGGCATTCGATTTCATCACGGTGGTATCTATACGCCCGAGTACCAGCCCGATCTTGATTTTGAAAACCACTATTGGGAAGAAAGCCGCGGTATGGGTTTCAGTTATGGCTACAACCGGGAAGAAGATGCATGGGATTATAATTCTACCCAGTCATTGATATTGCAACTGGTGGATAAAGTAAGCAGCGGGGGTAATTTCCTGCTGGACATTGGTCCGGATGAACATGGAAAAATCCCACCGATTATGCAGGAAAGATTGCTGCAAATAGGCGACTGGCTGAAATGGAATGGAGAAGCTATTTACAATACGGTTCGATGGAAAACGCCTTCACAATGGAGCGAGGGCAAACGCGATTATAAACCTGCCAACGGCAGTGGCGACCTCCTGCTCAAACTTACTGTAGATCCGGAGCCGGGCTATGCGGTGAAAGAAATGTTCTTCACCTACAATCCGTCTGATAACAATCTGTATGGCATCTTCCCTAAATATCCTGAGAACGGACAGCTCCTGTTGAAATCAGTACAGCTTCCGGCCGGTACCCAAATTAGTTTGTTAGCCCCGCAGCAAATCCTTAGCTGGGAACAACAGGGCGACAATGTGCTGGTGCATCTTCCCCCATACAGCCCCAACGCCATCAAAGCACCCTGGGCTTTCGCGTTGAAGGTGGCAGGCTACGGGCGATTTGCAGCAAAGCCAACTTTACAGTATAGCTATAAAAACCCAATGCAACCGGAAATCAGTTTCGACAATGCCGGCAAAGGGACGATTCATTATACTACTGATGGCTCGGAGCCCGGCGCACATTCACCTGTATATACAAAACCCTTTCTCCTGGCAAAAAGCGCTGTTGTGCAGGCTATCAATATAACCGAAGGCACCGCACCGAGCGGGATAACTGCGCAAAAAATCAACCGCTATGAATGGCTGCCTGCAAACAAACCTTCTGCGCCACAACCTGGGATTGCATATCGCTACTATGAACCGGAGGGTGCCGTTTCCCTGGCGGCAGTGCCAACATTGCCGGTTATCAAGGAAGGCGTGACAGCTGTTTTCTCCAATGCGGTAAAGCAACGAAAGTCGAAGTTTGCGGTGCTGTTTGAAGGTTATATCAGGATCGACAAAGACGATTTGTATACCTTCTATACAAATTCCGATGATGGCAGCAAGCTGTTTATCGATGGGTTGGAAATAGTGGACAATGACGGTAACCATGGCGCCACTGAAAAATCGGGGAAGGCGGCTTTGAAGAAGGGGCTGCATAAGATTACGGTACAGTATTTCGACGCAGCCGGTGATAATTTACTGGAAGTCTCTATGCAGGCGGGTGCTGGTAAGAAACTGCCGGTACCTGCATCGGCTTTGTTTCATTAATAAATTTTCGACATGCGGAGATGGATAGCGCCCTTCGGAATCGCCCTCAGTTTGACCGTAACTGGCCAGGTAGAAAAGCTACCGGTCTATCACACGACAAACAAGCCACTGGCCGACTGGTTAGTGCACCCTGTAACGCAGGAGGCCGCGGTATACCGCAGCGCTGATGGTAAAGACATTGTTTTGTGCAATGGACTGTTGAAACGCGCCTTTCGCATGGCGCCTAACCTGGCTTGCACCGATTTTAGTAATATGAGCAACGGGCAACAGCTGCTGCGTTCGGTAAAGCCGGAAGCCCGACTGGTAATCGATGGTACGAACTACAATGTTGGAGGTTTGTACGGACAAAAAGAGCACGGCTATCTCTTACCGGCATGGGTAGACGAAATGAAAGACAGCAGCCGGGATTTTCATTTCGAAAAATGGTATACAACTGGTATCATACCCCGCTTTCACTGGCAACCGGTGTTCAAAGACCGTGCTGCACCAAAAGGAGCCGAAGGGGTTGACCTGGCAATGGTATTCAGGGCCGGCGATCAGCGTTTGAAAGGACTGGAAGTAATTGTTCATTATGAACTGTACAAAGGCATTCCCCTCCTTGTAAAATGGCTGGAGCTAAAAAACAACGGGCAGCGATCATTCCACCTGAACCGTGTCGTGAATGAAGTATTGGCGTTTACCGAAGAAGAGAGCGCGGTAGTGGGCACACCAGAGCAGATGAAAAAGCAGCATGGTATTTATGTTGAAACCAATTACGCATTCAACAATGCCATGCGTTATGATATCAGCGATCAAACCACGCATTGGAAAACAGACAGTGCGTATACTTCCCAGGTGAATTACAATTATGAAACACCCTGTTTGCTGGAAGTTTATCCCGAAAAAGCACCGGGTATAGATCTCAATCCCGGTGAGCAATTTGTATCCGTACGCACCCATGAGTTGCTGATGGACAGTTATGATCGTGAACGCCGTGGACTGGCCATTCGCCGGATGTACCGCGCCGTCGCGCCCTGGACATTAGAGAATCCAATCTTTATGCACCTGGTGAGCCGTAATGACGAAGAAGTGCGTAATGCAGTGGATCAATGCAAGGCCGCGGGCTACGAAGCGCTTATCCTCAGTTTCGGCAGTCATTGCAATATGGAAGATACCAGCGCGGCCAATGTGCGGCAATGGAAGGCACTGGCAGACTATGCCCATAGCCGCAATATCCTGATCGGGAGTTATTCATTGTTTAGCTCGCGGCGAATTAGCGATGAAGATGATGTGATCGATCCAAAAACAGGAAGACCCGGCGGTGCCTTCTTCGGCAATGCGCCCTGTTATGGTAGCAGGTGGGGGCTGGCCTACGTGGAAAAGATAAAATATTTCATCAGCCACACTGGCTTTAATCTTTTCGAAAACGATGGACCTTATCCCGGAGATGTTTGCGCGTCCACCACGCACCCGGGCCATAAGGGACTTGAGGACAGCCAGTGGCGGCAGATGGAATTGCAGAAGAGTTTGTACCACTGGTGCAGTGAGCACGGAGTGTATGTGAATGCGCCCGACTGGTATTTTATGGATGGCACGAACAAGATAGCGCTGGGCTACCGTGAAGTAAATTTCTCCTTACCACGCGAACAGCAAAAAATTTTAAACCGGCAGAATATTTTCGACGGCACCTGGGAGAAAACACCTTCAATGGGCTGGGGATTTGTGCCGCTCACGCGTTACCAGGGTGGCGGTGAAGAAGCCGTGCTGGAACCGCTGGCACAGCACCTGTCCGACTACCGCCAGCTGATGATGCAGTATTATGGTGCCGGTGTGCAGGCTTGTTACCGCGGTCCGCGCTTATACGACACCGATAGTACACGTAAGATGGTTTCGGGAGTGGTCGACTGGTATAAAACGAATTTCGAGGTCTTGAATGCAGACATCATCCACCTGCGCCGGGCCGATGGCCGCGACTGGGATGGATGGATGCACGTGAATCCAAATGGAAAAACGAAGGCGTTGCTGATGCTGTTCAACCCGCTCAGCGAACCAATTAAGAGGTCTGTTAAACTGCCGTTGTACTATACTGGTCTCGACAAAACAGCGATTGTACGGCAGGCCGGCCAGCAACGGGTATTTGCGCTTAACAGGGATTACAGCATTGAACTGCCTGTGACCATTCCCGCAGGTTCCTTTGTGTGGATGACAATTCAATAAAAAAGGCCGGCTCTTCCAAGCCGGCGCTAACCTATGAAAAACACCTGAGTAAACTTTTTAGTTACGCAAACCTTTGCGTTCGAGCTGGCGTTCCATTCTTCTTTCCTGCATTTCCCGCTTAATAGCGGCTCCAAATTCTTTTTCTGAGCGGAAGAACGTGTTTATTTTCTCCGCAGAAATCGCTTTGCCAAATTCTCCGTTGTATTTTTTCCGAACGCCCAGGATCTTATCTTCCACTTCCAGTTCGGTGAGTCCTTTTTGTTTTTGTTCAAGCTTAATGCCCCTGATTTCGTCATTATAACGGTTATAGATAGGCCAGAAACGCTGGGCCTCTTCCGGCGACAGGTCAAGCTTTTTCGTAAGAAAGGCTATTTTTATCGCCTCAATACGCTCTCCATCCTGTGCATGCGCACGTACAAGTGTGCCTGCAAACAGAAATAATATGAGTATAAATTTTTTCATGATAAACTCCACGTTTAGTTAGTAATAGGGGTTTCAAGATGTTGTTCGGCATATTGCTGGAGTTCTTCGTCGGATATATTGGCTAAAAGGTCTTTTGCGTCCTTGCTGGTCATTTCACCTTCACCACTTACAACGATACTGGTATCAGCTACAGCAGGTTCGTCGTTGGTGAAATTCAATATTTCATCATCGCTGATGTTTTTCAATTCCGGAATGTCTGTTTTGCCGGCCACAGCCACATCAGTAGCAGGAGCAACGGCAGCAGGTTTAAAATACATCCATGCACCTGTAGCTACTACTGCAGTTATCACGGCTGCTGCTGCATAGCGGAATAGCTTCCGTGTAAAACCCATGCTCAGCACTTTACCGCCCTGCTTTCCCTGCAGTTTTGCCAGCACTGTTCCGGCAAACTGGTCGAAATAACCTTCGGGTACCTGGTAGGCCTCTTTGTGACGGAGACTGCTCATCAGGGGAGAAAGGTTTTCCAGTTCATCGTTCACGAAAGCGATGGCTTTTGCCCCTGCGAGAATATTATCGGCGCTGTCGTTAAAATACCCCTGCGGAACCTCGTAGGGCATGGCTTTGCTCAGCATCTTCCAAACCGGTGAAGAGAAATCCGGTTCATCTGCGCTCGCTGCCGTTTCTTCACGGCGGATCCGGTTCATGATATTGCCGGCAAGGGAATCAAAATAGCCTTGCGGTACATCGTATACATTGTTTTTTGAAAAGTTTACCATGGGGTCTTCACCTGCCTTCTCCTGTACAGCAATCTTCAGCATTACCTGCACCGGTAATTGCTCAAAATAGCCTTCGGGTACCTGGTACGGACAAGCATTACCCACGCTGGCTACTACCGGGCTCAGCTCCCTCAATTCGTTCAATATGGTAGTATCTTTTTTCATGCGTATCTAAGACCCGTTGCGGAGCTCAAAGTTTAATGATTCAGGATAAAGTCTTCAATTTTTTTTACGGCGTGATGGTAACTGGCTTTCAGGGCTCCTTCACTGGTTTCCAGCACTTTGCTCATCTCCTCGTAGGGCATCTCGTCGTAATACCGCAGGTTAAACACCAGTCGCTGTTTTTCAGGCAACTGTTGCATGGCCAGCTGCAGCTTCCATTCGAGTTTATTGGCATCGAAGTGCTTGTCGGCCTTAATGGTATTGCTTAAGCCGCTTTCCGATTCATCCATCGGTACGGTCGACTTCCTTTTCTTCTGCTCGAGGAAGCTCAGGCATTCATTGGTGGCAATGCGGTACAACCAGGTGTACAACTGGCTGTCTTCCCGGAAATTTTCCAGGCCATTCCACACCCGTATGAACACGTTCTGCAGCACATCATTGGCGTCTTCATGATCCACGACCATGCGCCGAACATGCCAATAGAGTTTCTCCTGGTATTTTTTGATGATAGCTGTAAACGCCTTCTCTTTGGTAGAAGGGTTTTTGAACTGCAGCAATAATTCTGCGTCCTGCATTACAACCGCCATAGGTTAGCATTTAGGTTGGTAAAAAGGTTAGACGGGTTTGATCCCGGCAGGTTTAACGCTGTTAGCAAAGGAAAATTATGCGGGGGTTAGGAAAGAATGGTTCACCGCCGCTGTTAATCAACAATTTATAAATTTGAATCGGAACAATGAGATGTTAATGCTTCAAATCATTGGCTCGTATTCGTTGGGGCCCCAACATTAAACCTTAGACATTGAACTTTTAACCGCGTCTCTTAATCACCTTCTCTGCGGCCGCAACAATATGCGGTGCCGTGAGCCCATATTTTTCCAGCAGTTGGGTTGGCGTTCCACTTTCTCCGAAGGTATCGTTGGTGCCGATGTATTCGATTGGGATGGGCTGGTGACGGCTGGCTACCTGGGCAATGCTATCGCCCAATCCGCCAAGCACATTGTGCTCTTCTACGGTAACAGCGCAGCGTGTTTTGCTGATGGATTTCAGTACTGCTTCTGTATCGAGGGGTTTGATGGTATGTATATTGATGACTTCTGCGCTGATGCCTTTTTCTTCAAGGGCAATGCCTGCTTCGATGGCTTTCCAAACCATGTGTCCGCACGCGAAAATGCTTACATCTGCTCCTTCCGAGAATACCTGTGCTTTGCCGATTTCGAAGGGCAGGTTGGAGGTGAAAATGGGCCAAACGGGGCGACCAAAACGCAGGTAAACCGGTCCTTTGTAGTCGGCGATGGCCATGGTGGCGGCCTTTGTTTGTGCATAGTCGCAGGGAACTATCACGGTCATACCCGGCAACATTTTCATCATGCCGATGTCTTCGAGGATTTGGTGGGTAGCACCGTCTTCTCCCAGGGTGAGTCCGGCGTGCGAAGCGCAGATTTTTACATTCTTGCCAGAATAGGCAACCGACTGGCGAATCTGGTCATACACCCGGCCGGTGGAGAAGTTGGCGAATGTGGTGGTATAAGGAATTTTGCCGCCGATGGTGAGGCCGGCAGCCATGCTAATCATATTGGCTTCGGCGATACCGCACTGGATAAAACGATCCGGGTTCTCCTTGATGAACTGGTTTAGTTTCATGGATCCCAGCAGATCCGCCGTCAGCGCTACAATGTTGGGGTTGGTGCGGGCTGCTTCAGCAATGCCGTCGCCAAATCCGCTGCGGGTATCTTTCTGTCCGGTTGGGGTAATATCTTTTAAAGCCATTGCGGTATCTGTTTAGTGCCGCAAAGTAAAGAAGAACGGATGAGTTTTGCGTAGTTTAAAGGTTTAATAGTTTAAAAGTTTAAAGGTTCTTTCTGTGCAGCAGGCCGAAACTGCAGCGGCCCGTTGCGGCGCTATAAGCCAACGCGGTATAGAGGAGCCTGCCTAAGCACAGGAATTCGCGCCTGGAGAACTTTTAAACCTTAAACCCTTGAACTTTTAAACTTAATTCAGTCCCGCATTCTGCCTGTTATACATCTTCGAATCCGTCGCGAGGCGCTGCTCCCATTTCCAGGCGGTGAGCATCATGTCATCGAGTGAATAGCGGATGTTCCAGCCGAGGGTTTTTACCGCGAGTTCGTTGTTGGCATAGATGGCGATTACATCTCCGGAACGACGCGGTGCGATGGCGTAATTGAGTTTTACGCCGCTTACTTTCTCGAAGGTGTGGATCGCTTCCAGCACGGTAACACCATTGCCGGATCCCAGGTTGAATACCTCGCAGGTTTTGGCGGATTTGCCTTCTATCAGGTATTGCAGTGAAAGCGTATGTGCATGGGCGATATCAGACACATGAATATAGTCGCGGATGCAGGAGCCGTCGCGGGTGGGGTAATCGTCCCCAAATACCTTCATTTGCGGCAATTTGCCGATAGCCGTTTGGGTAATGGCCGGCACCAGGTTGGCAGGTTTGCCGATGGGCAGTTCACCAATCTGGATGCTCGGATGTGCACCTACTGGGTTGAAATACCGGAGCAGGATCGACTGCACCTGGTTTACTTTAGAAAACTCGTTGATGATTTGCTCGCCCATTTGCTTGGTATAGCCATAGGGCGACTCAGCTGGTTTGGGGGGCGTTTTCTCCGTAACCGGGATGGTATCGGGATTGCCGTATACGGTGCAGGAAGACGAAAACACGAAATAGGGGATTTTGAATTCCTGCACACATTTCAGCAGGTTGATCAACGAAACGACGTTGTTCTCGAAATACATCAGCGGCTCTGCCACCGATTCGCCTACTGCTTTGTACGCTGCGAAATGAATGATGCCGGCGATGTCTTCGTTTTCCTGGAAGATGGCAAACGTGTCGTCGTAATTGCAGAGGTCAACTTTATAATTCTTTACTTTCTTACCGGTGATCTTTTCTACGCCCTCGAGGATGCGGGCTGAGGAGCGCGAGTTGTTATCAACCGAAATCACGTCAAAGCCATTTTCAATAAGATCTACCACGGTGTGCGAACCGATATAGCCGCAGCCACCGGTAACAAGTATTTTCTTCATGATCTGCAAGATTCTGCCTGCAAGATGGGCACAAATTATGCTAATTCCAAATTGACGAGGTATTGTCCGTACCCGCTTTTTAGCAGGGGCTGCGCCAGCTTTTGCAATTGTCCCTTTGAAATAAATCCTTTCCGATAGGCGATTTCTTCGATACAGGCGATCTTGATGCCCTGGCGCTGTTCAATGACCTGTACAAACTGTGAGGCTTGCATCAGCGAGTCGAAGGTGCCGGTATCGAGCCAGGCCGTGCCACGATCAAGTATCGATACTTTTAATCGTCCCTGGTGGAGGTATTCTTTGTTTACGTCGGTGATTTCATATTCGCCCCTTGCGCTTGGCTTCAGGCTCCGGGCAATGCTTACCACGTCGTTATCGTAGAAATAAAG
>JAGWTK010000426.1 GCA_028876035.1 Bacteroidota bacterium | reverse complement strand
ACCCGATTACCCGCCCATGCTTTTCCGTCACCGCGGTAAACTGCACAGCATCAAAAAAGCCGATGGCCCAGAACGCATCGAAAGGGAATGGTGGATCGAAGAAGGGGTACACCGCGATTATTATTCCGTGGAAGATGAAACCGGTCAGCGCTACTGGATATTTCGCTCCGGTCATTACACCGCCGAAAAAAACAACCAATGGTTCCTGCACGGCTATTTCGCCTGACAATTTTGAAAACAGGGGTCTATGTACACCGAACTGCAAACCACCAGCAATTTTAGTTTCCTGCGCGGCGCTTCCCACCCGGAAGAAATGGTGGAGCAGGCCGCCGCACTGGGTTATACCGCCATTGCCATCACCGATCGCAACACGCTCGCAGGCATCGTACGTGCCCACAGCGCCGCCAAAAAAGCAGGGATTCGTTTGATTATCGGGGCCAGGCTGGATTTAATGGATGGCACCAGCCTGCTCGCTTACCCTACTAACAAGGATGGTTATGCGCTTTTGTCGGCCCTGCTCACCCTCGGCAATCTCCGGGCAGAAAAAGGGGAATGCCACCTGTACAAGCAAGATGTGTTCAACCATACAAAAGATATCCTGTTTGCTGCTATTGCACCCGATGGACTCGACAAAAATTTTTTACTGGATGCATCTTTCGAAACCGACATCGCACAATACCAGCAGGTATTGCGCGGTCAATTGTGGATCACTGCTACCCGTTATTATATGGGCGACGACAGCAAACGCATCTTTCGCGTAGCCGAACTGGCGGCGCGCTATCATATTCCTTTACTGGCCACCAACGATGTTCACTACCACCACGAACAACGCCGGCAACTGCAGGATGTACTCACCTGTGTCCGGGAAAAATGTACCATTCATACCGCAGGATTCCGGCTGCACCGCAATGCAGAACGTCACCTCAAATCCATCGCAGAAATGGAAAGATTGTTCCGGCAATACCCCGATGCACTGGAACAAACACAATACATCAGCGAAGCTTGTCTGTTCTCACTCAGTTCTCTGCGCTATGTATATCCCGAAGAGATCACCAGCGAAGGCAGAACACCACTGGAAGAACTGGAGCATCTTGCCTGGCAAGGCGCGCGTGCAATCTTTGGTGAAAACGTACCCCCAAAAACAAGCGCTGCCATCCGCCATGAAATGAAGTTCATCAAAGAGATGGATTACGCTGCTTACTTTCTTACAGTATATGATATCGTTCGCTATGCCCGTTCACAGGGCATCCTCTGCCAGGGGCGTGGCTCTGCAGCCAATTCTACCGTTTGCTTTTGTTTGGGTATTACCTCTGTGAATCCCGAAAAATTTGATCTGCTGTTTGAGCGCTTTATTTCTTCCGCACGCAATGAGCCGCCCGATATTGATGTAGACTTTGAACACGAACGCCGTGAAGAAGTCATCCAATACATCTACAATAAATATGGCCGTGATCGCGCTGCCATTGTTGCCACCGTTACGCAGGAACGGCACAAAGGCGCCATCCGCGATGTGGGGAAGGCCATGGGATTGTCGGCCGATACCATTACCCAATTATCCGGTTCGATATGGGAGTTTAGCGAAGACTGGATCAATGGCAAAGAATTGGGAGAAGCCGGTATGAATGCATCCGATCCATTGTTACGAAAAGTGCTGGAACTTACCCGCCAGCTCATGGGCTTTCCGCGGCAACTCGGTCAGCATACCGGCGGCTTTATCATCACACAGGGAAAATTATCTGATCTCTGTCCGGTATTAAATGCCCGCATGGAGAACCGCACCTGCATTGAATGGAACAAAGATGATATCGAAGCACTGGGCTTTTTGAAGATAGATGTGCTGGCACTGGGCATGCTCACCTGTATCCGGAAAGCTTTTGACCTGGCGGCGCTTCATTACGGTAAAGCCTATACGCTGGCCAATATTCCGCAGGATGACCCGGCTGTGTATGAGATGATCGGGCATGCCGAAACCATTGGCGTATTCCAGATTGAAAGCCGGGCCCAGCAGGCGATGTTGCCACGGCTTAAACCAAAATGCTTTTATGATCTCGTTATCGAAGTGGCGATCGTTCGGCCAGGACCCATCCAGGGCGATATGGTGCATCCCTATCTCCGGCGGCGGAATGGGGAGGAACCTGTTAAATACCCCTCGGAGGCCTTGCGCAATATCCTTGAAAAAACATTGGGCGTTCCTTTATTCCAGGAACAGGCTATGAAAATTGCCATTGTAGCTGCAGGATTCACCGCTGCGGAAGCGGATGCATTGCGGCGCAGCATGGCCACTTTCAAAGCAAAAGGGCTCGTGTCTCAGTTCGAAGCAAAGCTGGTGCGTGGCATGATCAGCAACGGGTATACCGAAGAATATGCACATCGCGTATTTCGTCAACTCGAAGGCTTCGGCAGCTATGGCTTCCCGGAAAGTCATGCCGCTGCTTTTGCACAACTCGTGTATGTGTCCTCCTGGCTCAAACACTATCACCCTGAAATATTTGCCGCAGCATTGCTCAACAGTATGCCCATGGGCTTTTACCAGCCTGCACAAATTGTTGGCGATGCCCGAAAGAATAACGTGGAGGTATTACCGGTAGATGTGAATCATTCCTACTGGGATAACACCCTTGAACCAGGCAAAGATCGTTGCACATTAAGACTGGGCTTCCGGCAACTCAAAGGTGTAAAAGAAGCCGACATGCAGGTATTGGTCAACCACAGAAGCAAGGGTTTCACACATATTACCTCCATCGCAGAAGCAGGCGTTCCTTTATCAGCCCTGGAAAAATTGGCCGAGGCCGATGCATTTCGCTCCATCGGACTGGATCGCCGGCAGGCATTGTGGCAGGTAACTGCCCTGGCCGATCGGCCCAAACTTTTGTTCAAAGGCCAACCAGGTGAAGACAGCCGGGAAGCACAAAACCTTTTGCCCGTCATGCTCAACTCCGAGCAGGTAGTACAGGATTATGCCTCCGGTGGTCTTTCACTCAAAGCACACCCCGTAAGTTTTGTGAGAGAAAAATTGCAACAGCTCCATATCATCACTGCAAAAGAACTGAAGGAAAGAAAGAATGGCGAAACAATTAAAATAGCCGGACTTGTCATCGTCCGGCAAAGACCCGGCACGGCTGCAGGTGTTTGTTTTATCACCATCGAAGATGAAACCGGGTTCGCCAACCTGGTGGTATTCCCGCAATTATTTGATGCAAGAAGAAAAGCCATTTTACAATCCCGTCTTTTTATGGCAGAAGGTACCCTGCAGCGCGAAGGCGAAGTAATCCATGTCATTGCCAAAAACTGTTTTGATCTATCGCCCCTTCTGCGGACGCTTCGTCCGCAAACAACAGCACTCCCTCCTCTGCTTACGCTGTCCAGGGCCGACGAACGTTCGCCGCTTCCCACTGAACAATACCGCGGCAGTTCCGCAGAAAAAGCCATGCCCGGCGGACGCAATTTTAAATAGTGGGTAAAAAATCCCCCATACAACACAACTATTATCTATCCATTATTTTAACACCCGGCCATTTTCCGTGGCGCAGTTTTGGCATCGCCCACCGTGAAAAAAAGCTGCATGAATTTTACGCCCACGCCTGCTATCACTGAAAAGCAACTGCATGCCGGCATGCATCAAATTGTTCGCGATGGTGTATCCACTGAAATCATGACCGTACTCAGTGGAGGCGCGTTTTTAGTAGCGATGGCCTTGCTGCTGGGTGCTACCAATTTTCAAATTGGCTTAATTGCAGCCCTGCCCACATTCATGAACCTCTTCCAGCTGGTCTCCCTCTGGCTCGTGCGCAGGTTCAGGAACCGAAAAGCCATCAGTGTATTTTGTTCCATACTTGCAAGGGTTCCATTGATTTTAATCG
>JAGWTK010000425.1 GCA_028876035.1 Bacteroidota bacterium | reverse complement strand
GAGCATTTTGTTCCCTTCGTTGTCGTATTGGATGGTAACTGCGGGGAGCGAGGCATTGTTGCTGCTGTAGGCCGTAAGTCTGTCCAGGTTATTGTATTGATAACTGGTAGTAATTCCATTGGCATAGCTTCGTTGCGTTGGCCGGTCGAGGTTGTCGAATTGGTAGCTTATAGCGGGTTGATTGTTGATAAGGATACCGGCTAAGCGTAAACGCTGGTCGAAGGTTCGGGTGACAGTGGCACCACCGGGGTAGCGGGTGGTAATGCTTCTGTTAAAGCTGTTAAAATCGTAGCTCGTTGTATGACCTTTGAATGTTTCTGAAGTAATCCTTCCCAGCTTATCAAAAGTGTAGGAGATAGCACCATTCGAGTTGGTGGCCGAAACCATGCGGCCAGCTGCGTCATAAGTATAGGAAAAATGTGCACCATCCGGCATATCTTTCGCAATGACCCTGTTGGCACTGTCGTACACATAGGAAATGGTATTGCCATCGGCGAGCCGCACTGCGGTTACATTGTTGTTATTGTCGTAGGTGAACTGGCGATAGCTGCCGTCGGGGTATACCATTTTTACGGGTCGGTTGCCGTTATCGTACTGGTAGAGGGTGCTGTTCCCGTTTTGATCGGTTATCCTGGTGAGGTTACCGGACGAATCATATTGCGCCGTGATCGTATTGTGGTTGCGGTCGGTGAAAGAGGCAATTCGGTTAAGCGCATTGAAAGAATAAGAGCTTGTGTTGCCGTTCCTGTCTGTCTGCGATATTTGGTTATCATTGTTGTCGTAGACATAGGTGCGTGAATTACCTGCAGGATCCGTTGTGCGGGTAAGCCTGTTCAGGTTGTCGTATGCAAACGAGATGGTCGCGCCAGCGGCATTGGTCATGGAACTAACATTGCCGTTCCGGTCATAGGTAACTTGTCCGATTTGTCCGACCGCGTCAGACGCGCTGCTAATCCTGTTAAGTGCGTCGTAGGAAAAATGTGCTGTATTTCCTTCAGGGGTTATGGCGGATACAATATTGCCAACAGCATCGTAGCTGATGCCATAACCATTTCCCAGGGCGTCTGTCATACTAACCACCCGGTTTTGTTTGTCGTAGGCAAATGTGGTGGTATTTCCTAACGGGTCGGTGATACGTATGAGGTTGTTCATTCCGTCGTAGGCCATGGATTGTGTTGAGCCCTGTGCGTTGCTAAGCTTTACGATCCTGTTAGACGCGTCGTAAGCGACGGTTTGTGTCAGCCCTTTTGCGTCGGTTGTTTTTATAAGGTTTCCTGCCTTGTCGTACAGCAACTTCCTGGTTCGTCCCAATGGATCGTTCAACTGCACCGGGTTGTTCAGACTGTCGTATTGAAAAACATAGTTATTGCCGTTGGCGTCCTTAATGCTCAAGAGGTTTCCACGGCCATCATGCACGGTTTGTACTTCGGTATTGAGTGGCATCGTCTTCTTTGTGAGGAAGCCATAAGGGTCATATTGAAAACTGGTGAGGTTGCTCCTGCCATCTGTAGCGGTGAGCATATCTCCATTGGCTGCATAGGTACGGCTTTCCTGGATGCCGCCTGGCTTGTTCAAACGAATGGGATTACCCGATGCGTCGTAGTTAATGGAATAGGCATTCCCATTTGCATCTACGAGGCCGGCCACCTGGTTAAAGTCGGTGGTGTAACTGATGCTGGTAACATTGTTGAGCGGATCGGTAATACTGATATTATTGCCGCGGTTATCATAATTGTATTTCCAGCTATTCCCGTTTGCATCGGTGCGCTGGATAAGATTTCCATTGTTATCGTATGTAAAGGTCATGTTGTTGCCGCAACAGGCGCCCGCAAATTTGCTCAGCCATCCCTTTTCATTGTATACATAGGTAGTGGTTTGGTTGGACGAGGGGGGGACAAAGTCAGTTACCGTGGTCGTGCGGGTGGTGGTATCATAGGAAAGCGACATTCTGGCGTTGCAGGTGATAATTTCCCGCGCGCTGAAATCCGGGAAATAGATCAGGTCAGCAACGTTTGCATTCTTGTCTTTTACCGATGATAGTGGCCCGTTCACCAGGTAGCTGTACTGAAAACTACCGCCTGCAGGGTCCGTGACTTTGCTGAGGTTGCCATAGCCATCGTAGGAATAGCTATAACTGAGGACAGGACTTGCATTTGCATCCGTCACCTTGCTTAGTTTACCCTGTGTATAATTCAGGGACACCGATTGGCCAGCTGTATTGCTAATGGCTGTAATCAGTGTATCGCTATAGGTGAAATTGAGCGCATTGCCATTGGGTTCACGGATGCTTGTCAACCGCCGGGTGCTGCTGTTGTCAAAAAAATACCGGATGCCTTCCGGAGTACGAAGCTGGTATTTGCCGGCCTGGTATTGGCTAAGCGAATCAAAATTTCCCACCGGACTTGTGAACTGGATCCCGCCTGATGGTTTATACACTTCTTCTCTTCCGTCTCCGCGGGTAAGCACAAACGAACCGGTTGAATCAATCCGGTAGCGCATGTTGTACATCAAAGACCATCCGTTGCCATAGCCGGTATTGGTTTGGAAGTCGTAACTATTGTAGGAAAAGCTGATGTCGATATCCAGTTGCCGGCCAGGTATAAAAACATCGGTCCGTTCAAAATACAGGTTGCCTGTTTTTGTGTTTACTTCAATACCCATCGGGCCTGTTTTATTCGGCGTGTTGATGTTTTGGGCATAGAGTGCCGACAGCGGCATCGTGAATGCCAATATCAACAAGTGGCTGTATTTCCCGAAACGAATTTGAAAAGCAGTCATGGGTTTCTTTTGTACGTTTTCGAATTGCGGTGTGTATGCTGTTTTCATAGGGGGTTATTGAAGCTTGAAGAATATTTTTTGATGCGGCGACGCATTGTCGGGCGCCTTACAGTATACTGTTATTGTTCCGCTGCTGCCCGCAGGAATGATATTGCCCGGGATGCTGCTGTTGCTGAATTCGATCGTCAGCTTTGTCGCGCCGGCGGACAGTCCGTCCTGCGTAAACGCAAGGGGTGCTCCATTCTGGCTATACAGCGTGAGCACTTGTGCGGGGATGTCTACATTGCTGCTGTTGGTGTAGTTGATCTGTAGCTGGAATGGCCACCCTACGAATACTTTTTTCGGTATCACCAATTCCGTTTGCAGCTGGGAATTGAGACCCGAGCCCGCGCCCGGATCGCAGCCGGGCTCATTACCGGTGCCCGTTCCGCCACTATTACCCACAGCACCGGTAAGCAAGCCACCATTGTTGGTGTTCTGAACAGTAAATGAGCTGCCGAGCGTAGTCGTTGAACCATCTGGTTTGCGCAGCTTCAGATCATACAAGCCAAGTGGTGCACCCTTCAGGTTAAAGCTGGCATAAGCCGATGTGCTGCTGATGAAGTACGCCGCTGTTGCAGTAATGTCATTGTTCCCGGCAATGCCGTGTAAGGTGGCTACCATACTGTCGCGGAAAAGGGTTCCTTTCAGCAGCACGGTTACATTACCGGTATTGCCGCCCTGGTTACTGGTAACGCTGAGTATCGAGAAGGGCAATACAACAGCTTTCAGCGTCACGGGCTGGAAGCCCGCATTGGCCTTTGTGCTACGTGCGGCGATATAGTACACTGAATCAAGAACGGTTTCAATAACGATGCGCTGGTTGCCAAAGCCGGGCCTGTCGAAGCGGTAATCGAAACGTGCGGCAGAGGGCGTATAGCCAAGTCCGACATATGCTTCATTGCTGGCCGTAAGCGAATCGGGCGACTGCAGCTGGACCATTATCGTTTGGCCTTTCAGGTTAAACGGCACCGTTAGTTTATAATAGAGATATCCGGCGGTCAGCGTGTCCGCGGCGGTTGTATTTATCTCCAGGTTTTTGACTTTTACAA
>JAGWTK010000424.1 GCA_028876035.1 Bacteroidota bacterium | reverse complement strand
GTATCGATGCTTATCCCCCACAAAACCTATCTCTTCTTTTCCCATACCCGCAAGCAACAACCGCATAACCAGGCGCTGTTCAAAGCCATGATCGAAAAAGGCATTACGCTGATCGATTATGAATGCCTGGAACACGACGACGGTCAACGTATCATTGGCTTTGGCTTTTTTGCCGGCATTGTGGGTGCCCACAACGGCATGATGGCCTATGGCAAAAGAACCGGATTGTACCAGCTCGACCGAGTGCACAAACAAAATAATTTCCGGGAACTGATGCATACCTATTTCGGACTTCGGCTACCCAATGTAAAGATTGCGGTGACCGGCTCCGGACGGGTGGCACACGGTATCCTGGAGATCATGAACCTGATGGGCATCCATGAAGTAGAGCCGGATGAATACCTGGTCCGTCGCTTCTCCTACCCCGTGTATACCCAGCTCAGGGGTGCCGACCTCTACGGCCATGCCCTAACAGGCAAGTATAGCCGCGATGAGTTCCACCAGCACCCCGCCAGATACCGCTGCAAGTTCCTCCCTTATGCCACGCAAACCGATATCCTGATGAATGGCATCTACTGGGACAAGAACTATCCCCGTCTTTTTGAAAAAGAAGATGTAAGCAAAAAAGATTTTATCATCCAAACCATCGCCGATATCACCGATGATGCCAATGGATCGGTTCCCCTGAACATGGGCGATCAAACAATCGACAACCCCGTATATGGCGTCGACCGGAAAACCCTGGAGAAAACGGAACCGTATCTCCCAGACTCGATCGATATTATGGCTGTAGGTAACCTGCCCAACGAATTGCCCCGCGATGCCAGCCGCTACTTTGGTGAACAGTTGATAAAATATGTACTGGAGGATTTGGTAAAAGGCGGTTCGGTGATCCTGGACAGGGCAAGGATGTTGAGGGATGGGAAGTTGACTGCTGCTTATGAGTATTTGCGCGATTATGCCGGCTAATCAATCGTCATGCCTGTGCGATCTCCCGTCATGCCTGCGCGATCTCCCGTCATGCCTGCGGAGGCAGGCATCTTTCCGAGAACATGATTTGAATACTGATCCAAAGCCTTTGCGATAGTGTGCAGACTTCTTAGCAGGGGACCCCTGCCTGCGCAATCTCCCGTCATGCCTGCGGAGGCAGGCATGTTTCCGAGAACATGATTTGAATACTGATCCAAAGCGTAGCTAATTGTGTGCAGACTTCTTAGCAGGAGACCCCTGCCTGCGCAATCTCCCGTCATGCCTGCGCAATCTCCCGTCATGCCTGCGGAGGCAGGCATCTTTCCGAGAACATGATTTGAATACTGATCCAAAGCCTTTGCGATAGTGTGCAGATTTCTTAGCAGGAGACCCCTGCCTGCGCAGTTTGTATGTTTGAAGCCTTCCAGCTGATTGTAAATTTATAGAAACTGTCAGACATGCAAACCTCATCTACTGGCTATAAAGATTTTAGCGGCCAAAATATCTATGTGGGTCTCGATGTGCACGACAAGAGCTGGAAGGTGCATATTTACAGCGATGAGTTCGAGCTCAAGTCATTTTCCCAGGAGCCGGATGCAGATCGGCTGGCCCATTATCTGCAGAAAAACTATAAGCAGGCGAATTATAAACTGGCATACGAAGCAGGCTTTTGCGGCTTTTGGATCCAGCGGGCCTTCAGTTCAAAAGGGATAAATTGCAGTGTTATACATGCCGCCGATGTTCCCACCAATGACAAAGAGCGGCTCAGAAAAACCGATAAAGTGGACAGCAGAAAAATTGCCCGTGGGCTAAGAAACGGCGATCTGAATGCGATTCATATACCAGACCGGGAACTGGAGCTGGACAGGCAACTGCTGCGTAGCCGTAAACTCCTGACCCGCGATACCACCAGAATTAAGAATCGGATTAAAGCAATGCTCAAACTGCAAGGAATCGCTATTCCTGCTGCTTACAAAGAAGGTAAAACCTGGAGCAAGAAGTTCATTGAGTGGCTAAGGGAGGTCGACCTGCAGAGCATGAGCGGCAACCTCGCCCTTCAGACCCAGGTTAAAGAGTTGGTGTTCTTAGGAGAACGAAAAAAGGAGACCGACGACGTAATAAAGCAATTGTGCCATAGCGAACGCTATCAAACCAACGCTGCCTTATTACAAACTATCCCTGCCGTAGGTCCGATGACAGCTATGATCTTGTTAACAGAAATCGGAGACATCCATCGCTTTGCCAGGCTGGATGAGCTCTGCAGCTATTGCGGAATAGTGCCCAGCTGCCATAACAGCGGGGAGTCAGAATCCGCAGGACGATTAAGCAGAAGGGGTAACTCGATGATAAAAGACGCCCTGATAGAATGTGCCTGGGTAGCTGTCAGAAAAGACCCTGCTTTATTGCTTTACTATAAGAAACAGACCGCGCATATGACCGGACAAAAAGCCATCATCAAAGTGACCAGAAAATTAGTGAGCCGGATCCGATATGTGTTGATGAACCAGAAGGAATATGTAACCGGAATTATTGAATAAAAAGAGCACTCGTATAAAAACAAATACTGGTATACATCGTAAGTCACTCCTTGTAGCTGCAAAGACTACTGTTCGCAGTTTACGATATACTACCTGTAGAAACTAAACAAAAAGTTGCAGCGGCTGGTCCGTCTGCTAAGAGAAGGCTGTTTTTATATCGCTGATCAAAAAATACAAACACGATAAAAACATCTGATTGTACGGCAGCCTCGGTTTAAAACCGGCCATTGTACATACAATCACACATTTTTATCGTGTCATAAACCCTTTAATGTGGACAATAAAACTTGGACTTCAACATAGAAGGGGTGACGATCCTTGATTCTATCTACGCTTCTTAAACAACTCATCAATCGCATCGAACTCACGGCGGAAAGTGATGCTGGCGCCGCTGCGGCTTTGCTTGTTGCCGATGCTGGTGAGGTAGGCGCGGTTCTCGCGGTAAAACAGGTTGAAGAGTACCTTGCCGTCGGACGTGAGCTTTAACTGCGCGGTCACATCGGGCAGGAACTGGAAATTATTGCGCGTGTTCGCAACGCTTGTATTGTTGAAACCAAAATCGAGGGCGCTCCCTACAATAAAAGTGAGCCGTTCATTGAAATAGGTCTTATTAATTGACAGGTTTAAATTACCCCTGTCGGGCAGGAACTGCGTCTGCGTAGTAAGATCACTGATCGCTGTGCCACTGTAGGCAGATGCGTTGAAGTTTACCCGGAAAGTAGGATCTTGTAAGGCCTTCTGCAGAACGGCGCTGAATGTTTTACTAAGTTGATTGGATACAATACCCGAAATGCTGTTCAGGAAGATCCCTTCGAATGCTTTCTGCCCAACATTATAACCTATGTTTTGGGAACTTGATAAGGGTCCGAAACTATTGAATACAATCAGCAATGAACTCTGTTTGTTGCGTTCGTTTTCGTCGCGCTGAATCAATTTCAGGAGTTCATTCGCATCGGGATTATTGTTGAGCGAACTGTAAGAGGGCAGTTCGATATCGAATTTAAAATCGAGCTGCTTTAATTTTCCCGAGATATTTGTTTTTACAATAACATCTCCCTGGTAATTCTTCACGCTGCTATTGATGGCTGAGAAGGCGGCATTGTTGTTAGTGCCCAAATCGCTGAAACGTACATTTGGCGCCGTGTATTCAGCTACTACGTGCACGTCGGCATTATACGGATCGTTGTTCCATTGGATATAGTTATCCTCCTGTTCACGAAGCTTAAACTTCCTTTTTATCGATTGAAAAGAAAAGATGTAATCCCCTTTATCGATATCCAACCGCCCGTTGAGAGAAAGATTTTCGTTGGTACCTACCCGTAAGTCGAGCACACCGCGGCCAATGGCACTTATCTGGTCTCCGG
>JAGWTK010000423.1 GCA_028876035.1 Bacteroidota bacterium | reverse complement strand
TTCAACAATTACAAGGGAGAAGCGAAGTTTGCGGATGTGGTAAAACAAGCCCAGGATGAGGGTTATACCGAACCCGATCCACGTTTGGACTTAAGTGGCACCGATGTTATGCGCAAGATCATGATCCTCGCACGCGAGAGCGGTGAATTGCTGGAGATGGAACAAATCAGCAACGAATCTTTCATGCCTGCTTCCTGTATGACCGGGTCGGTAGCTGATTTTTATGCAGCGATGGCAAAAGAAGAAGCACATTTCAAATCATTGTACGACGCCGCGGCAGCCGCAGGAAAAAAACTGAAATTCGTTGCCTCCTTTGCCAATGGTAAAGCCGGGGTCGGACTGCGCCATATCGATCCGCAAAGCGATTTCTACCATTTGTATGGAAAAGACAACGTGGTGCTGTTCTACACCGAACGTTATCCGGAGCAACCACTGGTGGTAAAAGGAGCCGGCGCAGGTGCAGAAGTAACCGCATCAGGTGTATTTGCAGACATTATCCGGGCGGCAAAGAGTTAAGCAAAGCAATCATGAAAAAAGTCACCATACACGCTCCAGCCACCGTTGCCAACCTGGTTTGCGGATTCGACGTGCTGGGCATGGCCCTCAACGACCCACAAGACATCATGCAATTGAGTCTGAGCGACGAGCCAGGTATTCGCATCCGGCATACCGATGGATTCAACCTTCCCGTTGAGCCAGCGAACAATGTATCTGGCGCAGGATTGCTGGCATTATTGGCAGAATATCCCGATAAAACAATTGGGTTTGATCTCGTTACTGAAAAATGCATCAAACCGGGAAGCGGACTGGGTTCCAGCGCGGCGAGTTCTGCGGGTGCAGTCGTAGCGGCGAATATTTTGCTGAACAACCATTTTTCGAAAGCCGACCTCGTAAAATTTGCGATGAATGGTGAAAAACTGGCAAGCGGCGTAAAGCATGCAGATAATATTGCACCCTGTATTTACGGTGGCGTTACATTAATACGCTCGATATTCCCGCTGGATATCGTCCAGCTCAGCGCTCCGCCCATGTTTGTAACCGTGGTGCATCCGCAGATCGAAGTAAAAACTTCGGATGCCAGGCAAATTCTCCGCAAGGAAGTATTGCTGAAAGATGCCATCCGGCAATGGGGCAATATTGCCGGACTGGTAGCGGGCTTTATGAAGAATGACTATGATCTCATCAGTCGTTCCCTGGAAGATGTGATCATCGAACCGGTGCGCAGCATCCTTATCCCAGGGTTTGACGAAGTAAAAAAGAATAGCCGGGAAGCAGGCGCGCTGGGAGGCGGCATCTCCGGGTCGGGACCCTCCATTTTCATGCTGAGCAGGGAAGAAAAGACTGCTAAAAGTATCGAGTCGTTGATGCAGGACGTATTCACCCGGCTGGGCATCGACTTTAAAACCTATACCACCACCCTTAACAACGAAGGCGTAAAAATCACAGAACAGGAATAAGTTCGTTCCTCCAATTGCTATCATGAAATATTTCAGTCTGAATAAAAAATCACCCGTTGTAGGTTTCCGTGAAGCCACCATCAACGGGCAGGCGCCCGACAAAGGGCTTTACTTTCCTGAGCAGATTCCTTCCATTGACCCGAATTTGCTGGCCAATATTGAAAAGATCAGCAATGAAGAAATTGCACTGAGCGTGATCGCGCCGTATGTTGGTTCAAGCATTCCGGCAGATAAGCTCGCACGAATTGTCGGTGAAACGGTCAATTTTGATATCCCACTGGTAAGCATAACCGAAAAAATATCGGCCCTTGAATTATTCCATGGTCCTACCCTCGCTTTTAAGGACATCGGCGCACGTTTTATGAGCCGTTGCCTGGGACATTTTGTACAGGGAATTGATCAGAAGGTTACCGTGCTCGTAGCCACCAGCGGTGATACGGGCGGTGCTGTAGCCAGTGGCTTTTACGGGGTAGATGGCGTGGAAGTCGTCATCCTCTATCCATCTGGCAAAGTCAGCTCTGTACAGGAAAAACAATTGACCACGTTGGGCAAAAACATCCGTGCACTGGAGGTGAACGGCAGCTTCGACGATTGCCAGCAAATGGTGAAGCAGGCATTCGCCGATGATCAGGTTCGTGCAAAACGTTTTCTCACTTCTGCCAATTCAATTAATGTTGCCCGTTGGTTACCGCAGCAGTTCTATTATTTCTTTGCCTGGAAACAGTGGAAGGAAAAAGATCTGCCGCCGGTAATTTCTGTACCGAGTGGCAACTTTGGCAATATCTGCGCCGCGATACTGGCCTATACCAGCGGTCTGCCGGTGTCGCATTTTATCGCTGCCTGTAATGCAAACAATACCATACCTGAATTTCTACGCACCGAACAATACGACATTAAAAAACCTATTGCCACCATTTCGAATGCAATGGACGTGGGCAATCCCAGCAATTTTGTGCGCATCATGGAAATTTTTCACCAGCAGCTGGGCGATCTCCGGAAAGTATTCAGCAGTTGCAGCATCAGCGATGATGACACGCGCGTAGCGATCAAAACGCTTTTCAGCAAAAAGCACTACCTGATGGATCCGCACGGCGCTGTAGGCTATATCGCTTTGCTGGATTACTTGTCGGCCCACCCCGGGCTAAAAGGTTACTTCGTTGAAACAGCCCATCCGGTTAAATTCTATGATGTGGTAGAACCAGTGATCGGAGCAACAGTTCCTGTGCCTTCTTCGTTGGATGAGATTTTGAGCAGGGAAAAGAGTTCAGTAAAAATTGATGCGCAGTATCAACAATTGAAAGAATACTTGATGGTTTAAGTGTTTAATAGTTTAATGGTTTAAAAGTTCTTTGCGCGTAGCTTACATCCGGAATATCGTCTGGTTGCGATCGAATCTGCCGATGAGCATCGCTTATATTGTCCGCGCGTTGCAGCACAGAGAGAACCTTAAACGCTTAAACCCTTCAACTTTTAAACTTATTTAACCCGGTAATCCAGCGAATCCGTTACATCCCCGCAGGTAAGCATGCCTGCTTTGTACTTAGGATGGTGCTTACCGAGATAAGGATTTTCGATTTTGTTGCTGGCGCTGATCCAAAAAGCTTCTTCGCCTTCGTCGAAAGCCATCGGGCAATGCTGGTGGTACAACACCTGCTGATCGTATCGAACCGTACGAATCAAATTATACAGCGCATCGGAGATAAGATTGAACTCCCGCTTTTTCTTTACCAGGTCCGATTCACCCAACAATCCTTTTGAAGAACCGCTGATAGTGCCGGCAAAGTCTTCGGCAGTTTTTTGAATTGTGCCCGTACTATCCCCTTTGATTTCTTCCGTTTTCAGGCTGTCCGCCGCCTTTTGCAGCGCTGCCGCTGCCAGGTTGGCCTTCGCCGTGTCGTAATCGCGCAGCGCATCTTTCAGGGAAAAATAGCTCCCCAGCAGTTGCTGGAATGACTCGTTGAATGCCACCGAGTTCTTGCTTACATGAATCGCTTCCTGCTTGGGGGCTTCCGCTTCGGCTTTGTCGGTTCTGTTAAGCAGTAGTTTATCCACGGCAAATGCCACCACTGCAAGTAATACCACCGCGATAATCAGTTTCTTCATACAATCGGAAATTGCTTATGATAAACAAATGTACACGATAAAATTTATACCCCTGCTTTGACCTATTTTTGCGCCGCGGCACCGTGTTGGTGGCGCAAAACCCATATTTGCAGTTTGCTATGCTGGCAGGATTTACCAACGTAACATTTGAATTCGGTGCGAGAGTGATCGTAAAGGATGCCACCTGGCATGTCCAGCCCGGGGAAAGAATCGGTTTAATCGGGTATAACGGTACGGGTAAATCCACCCTGCTCAAGCTGCTCACCGGGGGATTCACGGCGAGCGCAGGCACCGTAGAGAAAAGCCGCGAAACCA
>JAGWTK010000422.1 GCA_028876035.1 Bacteroidota bacterium | reverse complement strand
TGGTTAAACGTGCCTTTGGCTGTACGTACATAGAAGCAGGTCCAGTTAGATTCTTTATCGAACTGGATCATCAGGTCCTGGCTATATTTCGTTACGTAGCCAATCAGTGCGTTGTTGCTGTCGAAAACATAGAGACCATGCCAGTGCTCGAACTTGGGCGACATGTAGATCGAAAACATCGGATTCATCTCCTGGTTTTGGAGCGGATTGATGGCGGCGTTCTGTTTGGGATTAATTGTTGCGATTTTTTCCGGGTTGATAAGTCCGTTTTTGTAAGGGTTGATGTTCCAGTTCATCTTCGGATTGATGCTGCTGTTGTGCCCGGGGTGAATGGCCGCATTCTGGGTTGGACTAAGATTGGCGTCGAGCAGCGGGTTGTGTTTTTCATCAAAAAACTGTGCCTGTGAGCGTACAAAAATGAGCACGGATAAAAAGGTGATCGTAAAAATCTTTCCCATAAAGTGGTTTAAAATCAGTAAGTTAAAAGCAACAGAGGCTGTTCAACAGGCTGGAAAGATTTTCATGGGAATGAACCTGGAAGGAATAGAAAGCACGGGGCTTCGAACAAAAATAAAAACTGGTTCCAAGAATTAAAAGCCTTTTAGCCAACTTTATTTTTGCGTCCCCCTGAAGATGCAGAAACGGCGGGAAAAGATGTCTGTATATAATTTTTTTTCCTGCATATAAAAAGCCCCGCCTTTGGGGCGGGGCCGGGAATTCAATTCGCTACTTTACAATGTCTTGAGTACATCATTCATGCTGCGCACGGCGGCGGCGCTCTTGTTGAATTCTGCTTGTTCTGCTTCGTTCAGGCCAAAGTCGAGGATTTTCTCCCAGCCGTTTTTGCCAATTACCACCGGAACGCCCAGGCAAATGTCTTTTTGCCCGTATTCGCCATCCAGGGCTACGCAGCAGGTAAATAGTTTCTTCTCATCGCGCAGGATGCTTTCTACCAATGCAGCGCCGGCGGCACCGGGTGCATACCAGGCAGAGGTGCCAATAAGTTTGGTAAGTGTAGCTCCGCCAACCATGGTGTCGGCCACAATCTGCTTTTGCTGTTCTTCGCTCAAAAACTTGCTTACCGGCACACTGTTCCAGGTAGCCAGGCGGATCAATGGGATCATCGTTGTGTCGCCGTGACCACCTACGACTACTGCGTTGAGGTCGGCCGGACTGCAACCGAGGTGCTGGCTCAGCTGGTATTTGAATCGGGCGCTGTCGAGCGTACCGCCCATACCAATGATTTTGTTTTTGGGAATGCCGGAAGTAGTGAGGGTTAAATAGGTCATCGTATCCATCGGGTTGCTGATAACGATGATGATGGCATTGGGAGAATATTTCAGGATATTTTCGGTTACACTTCTAACGATGCCAGCATTGGTGCCAATCAGTTCTTCGCGGGTCATGCCGGGTTTGCGCGGTAATCCTGATGTAATGACTACTACATCGCTGCCCGCTGTTTTACTGTAATCGTTGGTGCTGCCGGTAATGCGCGTATCGAAACCAAGGAGTGCGGCCGTTTGCATCATGTCCTGGGCTTTGCCTTCGGCGATGCCTTCTTTGATGTCGAGCAGTACCAGCTCCTGTGCCAGTTCCTTGCGTGCGATGTTGTCGGCACAGGTAGCTCCAACGGCTCCGGCACCTACTACAGTAACTTTCATGTAAAAATGTTTATGGTAAGAAATGTATTTGCGGGGCAAAGGTAGGCCGGGGGAGGGAATATTGTAATGACGAATGCGCACTTTTTTGGCCTGCGCCTTGTTCAAAAACTTGCTGTTTTAAAATTCCGGGCCCTTCCGATCAACCGATATATACTTTTTGGCCGGACTTCGCTGCCTGGTAGATGGCGTCCATGATACGGCAATCCTTCCATCCTTCTTCACCGCTGATATGGGCAGGCAGCGGTTTGCCTGCAAGAATGGTTGCGGCCATTGCATCCAGCTGGGCGGCCTGCTGGTTGATTTCGGGAAATTGGAACGTTCCTTCGGAAGTACGTCCTCTGAAAGGCCCGTAGCTGATAGCCGGGGATAATTCAAAAAAACCTTTTTCAGCGGATGCAAACAGCCGGTCGACGCCTGCTGTATAGGTGCTGGTAGAATTGCAGATGGCACCCGACGGAAATTCCAATTGCCAGGTAATCGATGCTTCTACTTCCGCAAACACTTCTTTATTTACGATGGGGTTGAATTGCGCGGTTACGGCTATCGGCTCTTCACCGCTTACATAACGCGCCGCCTGTACGCAATACACGCCGAGATTCATAAGCGGGCCGCCGCCCGATAATGCCCGGTGCGTACGCCAACCGGTTCCATCATCGGCTTTGTATCCGAGTGAAATTTCCATCAGCCGCAC
Organism: Bacteroidota bacterium; assembly: GCA_028876035.1. Lineage (GTDB taxonomy): Bacteria > Bacteroidota > Bacteroidia > Chitinophagales > Chitinophagaceae > JACMLD01. The sequence goes on along the minus strand of JAGWTK010000422.1, from coordinate 1,546 downwards.
CTGGCCAAATACTTTTTCCTGGCCCAGTCTTTTCATCTCCATATTGTAGGGCTCAAAGTGAAGACGGTATCCGACGCCCAGCTGAACGCCCGCTTCCCTGCAGGCGCTGATCATGGCTTCACAGTCGGCAGCGTTCGTGGCCATTGGCTTTTCAGTGATCACATGTTTACCTGCTCTTGCTGCCCGGATGGTGTATTCCTTGTGCATGGAATTAGGAAGTACTACGTATACCAGGTCGATGTCTTTGTTGCCGGCCAGCTGGTCAAAGTTGCTATAGTTGTAAATGTTGCTGTCTGGTATATTGTATTTTTTCTTCCAGCTTGCTGCTTTTGCAGGCGTGCCGGTAACGATGCCAGAGAGACGGCAAAATTTTGAAGCCGTAATGCCATCCGCCAGGATCTGGGCGTATACGCCGAGCCCGCAGAGCGCGATATTTAATTTGCGGCCATTGTGGCCGCCGGCCCCGGACGAAACATGGTGCAGGGGTGCAATGAGGACGGTGGCGCCGGCTGCTTGCAGAAAACGTCTTCTGTTGTATTGCTTCATGCTAATCGGGTTTTAAAGTAATGAGTAGCAAAAACCAGTACAATATTACAGCCGTAGCCTGCCGGTGCACATTAATGTTATGCAGAAAGGCTGTTAACTTTTGGGTTCAAACGCCTGCAGGATGGTGCTGATCTTTTGGTTGCCCTCGAAGCCGGTAATGTATTTGTCCTTATCGTACAATGCGAGGTGCGGCAAGCTGCGCATGCGGTAAAAGGGGGGCATAAAATATTTACTATCTCTGCCGAGCTTTATATTCTTGTATTTCTCTAACTCGTATTTTTTGTTAAACGCTACCATCTCCTCGAAGGGTTGATAAGTGGCCATTACAATCTGGATATCTTTCAGGGAATCGATAGCAGCGAGCATATCTTCTGTCTGGTGCTGGCAGTGACTGCACTCCGGACTAAAAAACATGATGATTGTTTTTTTGTGAACGTTGATGTCGGCTTTTGTAAGGTGCGTGCTGCTGTCAACCTTCAATAAATCGAACGGGGGTATTCCCGGGTTTCTTCTGTAGGGAGCGTTTAAACTATCGTCCTGGGCATGGGCCAGCACTACCGATGAAATGGCCAGTAAAAAAGTGATCAGGCGCATGGAAGCTATTTGATTCAAAAATAGTCTCCTGCTGGCTAAGCGCATAGGGGGACGCAAAATTTTTAACAATTAAATTTTGGAGAATTACGAAAGTTTCGTAGGTTTACGAAAACTTCGTAGAATTTATGGAAAAATTGACGGCACAGGAAGAGGAGGCCATGCGCACTGTTTGGAAATGCGGCGAAGCCAATGTAAAGACATTCCTTGAGCAGATGGCCCCGCCCGTTCCGCCCTACACAACACTTGCGTCTACGATCCGCAACCTGGAAAAAAAAGGATTTGTGACCAGCCGGCCCGTGGGCAATATGTACCTGTATAAACCGGCGGTGGGCGAGGAGGAGTACATGAAATGGTCCCTGACATCCGTGGTAAAAAACCATTTTGACAATTCATACAAAGACCTGGT
>JAGWTK010000421.1 GCA_028876035.1 Bacteroidota bacterium | reverse complement strand
TCCAGCCAAACGCGTATTCTTTATCGAGACCATCGCTGGATGGTTTTTTAGAACCGTCGGCATTTACCGTGAGTTCAGTACGACCGCCACGCGTGCTTTCTTTTGAGAATTCATAAGTGGTAAGATATCCCATAGCGTTGCTCGCAAAGCCTGCCACGAGTGCGATCGCCGCCAACGAATTGGCAATAAAAAAATGGGCGATTTGCTTTTCACGAATGCATTTGACCGCATAGGCGATGCCCGCAGCAGCCATCATGAGTAAGGTATAATAAACGATTTGCTGGTGGCTTTGGGCAATGAGTAAACTGGAAAATATGATCGTTAAAGCCGCACCCAGCCAATACTTCTTATCGTAAAGAAGAAAAAGGCCAGCCAATACGCCCGGCGCATACGCAAGCGAAATCATTTGTGAGTCGTGCCCAACAGCAATGATAACGGTATCAAAACTTGCATAAGCATAGGCCAGTGCACAGGCAGCACCAATCCATGGATTAAAACGCAATGCCTGGGACAGGATGTAAAACATGAGGCAGGCCAGGAAGAAAAAGCTGATTGGTTTGGGCAGGCCAAGGGTGAGGATTGGACTAATATAATCAAGCGATATCGCCGAGGTTCTCTCCATCGCCACCTGGTAGGCCGGCATACCGGCAAACATGCTGTTTGTCCAAAGGGGGAAATGGCCATATTTCTCGCGGTATTCGAACGACTGGTGCGAAACGCCTTTCCAGTGCATGATATCCGACTGTTGCAATACTTTCCCTTCTAGCGCTGGTTTGCAATAAAACACGGCCACCACGAGGAAGATGCCGATAACGGTAATATGCGGCCAGGCCTTCTGCCAAATCGATTTGATCATAAGATTAATTCTATCCGGCAAAATAATGGTTTTTTGGGCAGAATGGCCATTTTATGGATCGGTGAACATCCGGTGGACGGGCCGGGCTTTTTGTTGCGGTTGCAGTGAGTGACACAACGGATGTTTGGCTGTGTTCAATGGCTGGATAAAAAGGCGGACCGTGCTCCCCTTCGCACCTTGCCTTCGTCCGACCCAAGTCGTGCGGGCGGGTATTCTCACCATTCAACATTTTTCGTGTGTTGGTACACAAAAAAGCCGGCACAGGGCCGGCTCGTCTCAAGTATGAAAGTGGACAAATTACATTTTCTGGATGGTAACGCTTTTCTGGGTAGTCAAACCGTTGTTCAGCATCTGAACGAAGTAGGTTCCTTTTGACAAACCAGTAATATCAAGGGAAAACTGGTTGAAACCGCTGGTCAGGGATTTGTTGCTGTGGCTCACCATGTGACCGGCTGCATCGTAGATCACAACATCTGTTGTTCCGGCTTTAGGGGCACTTACATGGATAGTAATGTTGTTGGTCGCCAGGGTAGGGAAGATGTTCATTGCTGAAGCATCGGCTTTGAACTGCAGGCTAATTACTTTCGAGATGCTGCGTTTGCGATCGAGGTCGGTCTGCACAAGGCGATAGTACCAAACGCCCGTTCTTGCTTTGTTATCATTGAATGAGTAGCTATGACCCTGTTCGTTGCCCAGGCTGTTTACACGTCCGATTGAATCGAAACGAGCACCATCGCTGCTGGCTTCTACCGTAAAATAGTTGTTATTGATTTCAGTAGCGGTTTCCCATTTGATAACCGCGCTGTTGTTCTGGATGCTGGCACTGAAGCTGGCATATTCTACCGGCAGGGTGCTCAATACAGACAGGGCCACATTGTCAACGATAACTCCCAGTGTCGTGTTGTTGTCAGCAGCAGTCATCTCGATATAAAAGTCTTTATCCGTGCTGCTGGTAGGAACCCCGAAGCTGATGTTTTGGGTAGTGAATCTCCAGGTTGTATTGCTGAAATTGTATTTCTGTGAGGCATACACCGTGTTGGTCTGCACGCCGATTACCTGTACCAGGATGCCCGGGTTGGCAATTGTACCACCAGCCGTTCTGCGGGTTGCATCGAAAGAAAGAGAGTAGCGGTAGTTGGCAGCAAGGGTCATTTTCTGACGGATGCTTGCCTGCACATCGATTTCTGCTACATAGTTGCTGCCGGAAGTGCCACCATACACCCTGTCTACATTAATCTCGGGACTTGCGTTTACGTTCCAATAGTTATCACTGCTGCTAAAGTTCCCGTTGCGCAGGGTTACGGAAGGCGTGCCACCGGCATTGGCAATAAAGGGAGCTGCAAAGAAGATGGCGATAAGAGCGCTTTTGAATTTGTTTGTAAAATTTTTCATACTTGAGGTTTTTGATTTGACAGGAGTAATACGATTTGGATGCCAGTTGGCATGCAGCTGTTTTTCAAGCGAGTAGATTGTGCCATTTGCGGGAATGCTTCCAATTGCGGGAGAAATTTTCCAAAAAAAGAAATGCTAGTTTTGCGGCTACGTAATTGTAACTATGCGCCTCTCGTATCAATCTGTTAGTCTGCCCTTCGTGTTTCCCTTTACGATATCGAAAGGCACGAAAACCCACCAGCCCTCACTCATTGTTGAGCTCGACTTTAATGGTATCAAAGGCTATGGTGAAGCACCTGCTATCACCTATTATAATATCTCGGTAGAACAGATGATAGCCACTATTGAAGCGAAGAGGCCGATGATCGAAAAATATGCGTTGATTGATCCGGAGCGGTATTGGCATTACCTGCACCATTTATTGCCTGACAATCCTTTTCTGGTATGCGCACTTGATATTGCAGCCTGGGATATTACCGGAAAACTGCGCCAACAACCATTGTATAAATTATGGAATGGGGAAATGAACAATGCCCCGCTCACGGATTATACCATTGGCATTGATTCCATTGAAAAGATGACCGAAAAACTATTGGCAAAGCCCTGGCCTATTTATAAGATCAAGCTGGGTACCAAAAAGGACATTGCCATTATTGAAGCGTTGCGTAAACATACCGATGCGGTATTTCGGGTAGATGCGAATGCGGGTTGGACGCTCAGTGAGGCCCTGGAAATTATACCGAGGTTGAAAGAACTGGGCGTTGACCTCGTAGAGCAACCGCTTGCAAAAGACGATTGGGAAGGCATGCAGCAGCTATACAAACAATCGGCACTGCCCTTGATCGCCGATGAATCCTGCGTATTTGAAAAGGATGTAGAAAAGTGCGCTGGATACTTTCATGGCATCAATATTAAACTCACCAAGTGCAGCGGCATTACACCTGCACGCAGGATGTTCCAACGTGCGCGTGAACTCGGACTCAAAGTAATGCTGGGTTGTATGAATGAATCTACCATTGGCTCCGCCGCCATGGCCCACCTGGCGCCTTTTGTGGATTATCTTGATATGGACGGACCGTTGTTGCTGGCGCAGGACCTGGCTACCGGTATTACTTATGACTATGGGAAGTTTGAGCTGAGCAAAGAACCAGGATTAGGCGTCCAGTTGATTTAAGGTATAAGATATTGGGATATAAGAAATGAGACCTGAGATGCCGGATGTTCCGGGTATCCTATTCAATATTCGAAATACAATAATGATGTCTGATGTTTGATTTTTTCATCGCTGATTTCTATTATTGTAAATCACTAACTGTTTCGGGAACCTGCGGAAAACAGAAGGGGAACCCCATTTTCACTTTAGCACATTAATGGTTGATCGTTTCGGCAACCTGCAGGAAGTAGCAGGGGAACACGCTTTCAGCGACCCTCATTAGCACATCAGCACATTTACACATTTACACATTAATATGGTCCATTTGGATCATTGTCTGCATTTGTAACACGGCGCATTTTTGTTGCAGTTTATCAACCAATACAAACCAAACTACAACGAAACATGAAAAAGCAATTTGTATTTGTCCTGGTAGCAGTCATGACTACTGCCTTTGTACAAGCGCAATTATCGGTCGGACTGAAAGCAGGCGTTAACC
>JAGWTK010000420.1 GCA_028876035.1 Bacteroidota bacterium | reverse complement strand
GCTTTTGCCTTCATCATCGGGCGTATCACCTGTTTGGTCATGTTGAATACGCTGCTGAGGTTCACCTGTATCACTTCATTCCATTGATCGGGGGTCATGCGGAGGAGGAGGTTATCCTTGCTGATGCCCGCATTGTTCACACAAATATCGATCGTACCAAATTCTTTCAACACGTCGTTTACAAAAACTTCACAGGCCGCAAAGTCGGCTGCGTTGCTCTGGTAGGCTTTTGCTTTTACGCCCAGCGCGATCAGCTTTTGTTCCAATGCAGCCGCTTTCTCCCTGCTGCTGTCGCTTACAAATGTGAAAGCAACATGGGCTCCCTGTTCTGCAAATCTGATGGCAACGGCTTCGCCTATGCCGCGCGCTGCGCCTGTAACTACGGCTACTTTATTCTCCAGTAATTTCATGATGTTGGTGTTATTGGCAAAGTAAGTAAAATAAATACGGAGCACCCAAATTCAGGCATTGAGCTGAAGGATTTCTTCGAGCAGGCTGCGTTCGTTGCTTAGGCGCGGCACTTTGTGCTGTCCGCCTAGTTTTCCTTTCGCTTTCAGCCATGTGTTAAACGAGCCCTGTTTCATAGCATGCAGGATGGGCATTCTCAGTGCGATGTCTTTATACCGTTTGGCTTCGTAATCGCTGTTCACGCTTTTCAACGCATCGTCGAGCTCTTTTGTGAATGCCGGCAGACTTTCAGGTGCTTTTTCAAATTCGATCAGCCATTCATGTGCACCATTGCTTTGCTGTCCGAAATAGACGGGGGCTGCGGTATAGTCATTTACTACAGCGCCTGTTTTCTCACAGGCAAGGGCGACGGCTTTGTCGGTATTATCAACTATTACTTCTTCTCCAAATGCATTGATATAATGTTTTAACCGGCCGCTTACGCGTACCTTGTACGGGTTGAGGGAGGTGAACTGCACGGTATCGCCCACGATATAGCGCCAGAGGCCGCCCGTAGTACTGATGATCAGGGCGTAGTTTTTACCGGTTTCAACTTTATCAAGTCCCATGGTCTGCGGAAATTGCTTGCAGTATTCTTCTACGGGCATGAATTCATAAAAAATACCATGCTGCGTAAACAGGAGCATGCCATCGTCGCCGGGGCATTCCTGCGCTGCAAAAAAGCCTTCGCTGGCGTTGTAGGTCTCGAGGTAATTGATCGGTTTCCCGATAAGCCGGTTGAATTGCTCACGGTAAGGGACAAACGAAACGCCACCATGCAGGTAGAGTTCCAGCTGGGGCCATACTTCTGCCAGGCTGCTTTTTCCGCTTATTTCAAGGATCCGTTTGATTAATACAAGCGTCCAGGTAGGTACTCCGCTGATAGAAGTGACGTTTTCATGGATGGTCGACTGCGCCAGTTGTTCGATTTTGCCTTCCCATTCATCCATCAGTGCAATGCTCAGTTCGGGCGTACGAATCCAGTTACTCCATACGGGCGAATTCTGCATCAGAACGGCGCTCAGGTCGCCATATTGAATGTTTTCATTGAGTTTATTCACCTGGTGGCTGCCGCCAATGACCAGTCCTTTTCCCGTTAGCAAATCTGAATCGGGAAAGTTCTTATAGTACATTGTGAGTACGTCCTTGGAGGCCTGGTAATGGTTTTGTTCGAGGCTTTCCTGGCTTACCGGGATGAACTTGCTTTTTTCACTGGTGGTACCACTGCTTTTGGCAAACCATTCTACCGGTGTATTCCAAAGTACATTCTCTTCGCCGTCGAGCATGCGCTGTATATAGGGCTTAAGATCCTCATACTCGTGAACGGGAACTGTTTGCTTGAAAGCTTTTACTGAAAACAGGTGGTGAAAATCATATTTACGGCCAAATTCGGTGTACTGGGCCGAAGTAACCAGTTCCTGCAACACCTCGCGCTGCGCTGCTACGGGCTGTGAGGTCCAGAGGTCGATCAAACGCAACCGGAGACGGGCAAGCCTGGATATTGCTGGTGAAAGGATTTTCATACCGTGGTGGCAAAATAGTTAATTGACCTGATAATTCGACTATTAAAAAATCGATAAGATCAATCTGGTTGTACAGGATGGATAAGGTATGGCGTACTCGCCTGAATGCCGGCCGCTGGTAGTTAGCCTGCATTCTTCTTCATTACTTCATCGTGCAAGTAGTCTTTCCGTTTCAATTCAAAATTTCTTCCAAGATAAAGCCGGCGTACCTGTTCGTCTGCTGCCAGTTCTTCTGCCGTACCATGTTTAAATATTTTGCCTTCGATCAACAGGTAGGCGCGGTCACAGATAGACAGCGTTTCATTTACATTATGGTCGGTGATGAGGATACCGATATTTTTTGTTTTGAGGCGTGCGACTACGATTTGAATGTCTTCTACTGCGATGGGGTCAACACCGGCGAAAGGCTCATCCAGCAAAATAAATTTGGGATCAACGGCCAGTGCCCTGGCGATTTCGGTACGTCTTCTTTCACCACCACTCAAACTGTCGCCGTTGTTGTGACGAACATGCTGCAGGCCGAATTCATCCAGCAGGCTCTCCAGTTTATCGCGCTGTTGTTGTTTGCTGAGTTTTGTCATTTCAAGGATCGCCTTGATATTGTCTTCTACGCTCAGCTTCCGGAATACAGAAGCTTCCTGCGGCAGGTAACCAAGACCCATCTGCGCCCTTTTGTACATGGGCTGGCGGGTAATGTCTTCTTCATTGAGAAAGACCTTGCCTTCATCCGGACGAATCAGTCCAACCACCATGTAAAAAGTAGTTGTTTTGCCTGCTCCATTCGGTCCCAGCAGCCCCACGATCTCTCCCTGCTCCACTTTTACGGAAACATGGTTTACCACCGTACGGCTGCGGTAGCGTTTGATCAGGTCCTGTGTATGAATGGTGAGACTCAAAACAACTGTTTTGGCAAAAATACCGGAATAAGGCCAATTGAGCGTGCACTGCAGCGAATTAACACCGTTTTGATATGTTGGCAACCATGAGTATGTTTGCGCAATTATTTATACCCCTACATGAAGGTCATTGATCACCTCCGCGAAACTGGTTCTACCAGGGTTTCTTTTGAAGTATTGCCGCCGTTAAAAGGCAAGGGCATTAATGCTATCTGGGATCACCTCGATCCGCTGATGGACTTCAAACCGGCTTTTGTGAACGTCACTTATCACCGCAGTGAAACAATGTTCAAAAAAAAGGCAGATGGCACTTTTGAAAAAGTAGAAGTGCGCAAACGCCCGGGAACAGTCGGTATCTGCGCGGCGATTATGAACCATTACAAGGTGGACGCGGTACCGCATTTGATCTGTGGAGGTTTCTCCCGTCGTGAAACGGAAGACGCGCTGATTGACCTGAACTTCCTCGGAATCGATAATGTACTGGTATTGCGGGGTGACGCTGCGAAGAACGAAGCCACTTTCGAACCGCATCCCGATGGGAACAGGTATGCGCTTGATCTTCTAAAGCAAATTGCTAACCTCAACAATGGCATCTACCTCGAAGAAGACATCAAGAACGGCGGTAAAACCAATTTCTGCATGGGTGTTGCGGGCTATCCCGAAAAACATTTTGAAGCGCCCAACCTCGAAACCGATATGGACTACATGAAGGCAAAAGTGGCTGCGGGTGCTGATTACATTATGACCCAGATGTTTTTCGACAACAGCAAGTACTTTGATTATGTAAAGCGCTGTCGCGAAAACGGCATCACAGTGCCTATTATACCGGGTCTAAAACCAATTACCAATAAAAAGCAACTGAATATATTGCCGAAAATATTTCATGTTGATATTCCCACCGATCTTTCCAATGCCATCATGAAGGCAAAGACCGATGCAGAAGTAGAAGCCATTGGCACCGAATGGTTGATCTCCCAGAGCAAAGAACTGCGACAATTCGGAGTGCCGGTGCTGCATTACTACACACTCGGTAAGCCGAAA
>JAGWTK010000419.1 GCA_028876035.1 Bacteroidota bacterium | reverse complement strand
CCCAAATCAGCCCAGGGATTGACGACCATCATTACAACAGTGCTCATCCTGCAGGATCTTTAGGAAAAATTAGGCTATGAGTTATACAACCGTCGCGCATTGCGGCAACGAACACGCTTCCTGGCTAAAAAGCATCGCATTTTATGAAGAAGAGTTTGATAGGATGAAACAACAACTGCTGGAACTGGCTTCGAAGAATACCGGGCACGAACTGATGGCACAGGTAGAACATTTTCAAAACCAATTTATCCTTCAACGAAACAACACTGATGAATTGAAACATGCGATTCGCGAGCACGATATGCTGGTAGGCGCAGAGGCATCGGCACATGCGGGTAAGATTGAGCTGGCTACGGCCACCAATCATAACAAAGTGCGCGAAGAGTTCCTGGGAATAGAAAAAGTGGTCAACGACCTTCGCCACGAATTCAATGCCTTCCTTTCCAAATGGCTGTAGTATAGACGGGCAGCATCTTTGTCAAAGGCTCCTGCCTGCCGGCCAGCGCAATTTCGCGCTGGCTTTTTTTATAATGGTGTTGGCATAATAGGCTCGGGTGCCGGCGGAGCATGCTTTTTACCGCGAAAGAAATCCAATAAATGCCGGTTAAGTAATTCCCGGTGCGTATAAAAAATCCCGTGCGGACCGTTTTCGTACAAGATCAATTCCGCGTGTGGCAACATAGTAGCCGTGCGCTGACTGCTTACCTCCAACGGCACAATTTCATCGTTATCTCCGTGGATGATAAGTGTTGGGACTTTTATCGCGGCAAGATCTTTCCGAAAGTCGGTCGTAGCAAAACCGGTAGCGCAGGCAAGCGTAGACTGCTGGGTGGCTTGCAGTGCGAGCTGATCAAAATAGCGCAGGTAAGCCTCGGTGACAGGTTTATTTAAAAAACCTACACCAAAAAACATTTTTCCAAATTGTTCGAGAAAGCCAGGGCGATCCTGTTTTATTTGTTCCGCCATTTTTGAAAATACTTTTTCATCAACGCCATCGGGATTTTCATTTCCTTTCAACATATACGGCAGCACCGTGCTGATCAATGCAACGCGCGCGACGCGTTCACTGCCATACGTAGAAAGATAACGTGCTACTTCCCCGCCGCCCATGGAAAATCCAACGAGTATAACATCTCTTAGTGCGAGTTGCTCTATGATCACATGGAGGTCAGATGCCAGTATGTTGTAATCGTAACCGCTCCAGGGCTTGCTGCTTTCACCAAATCCTCGCCGGTCGTATGCAATCACCCGGTAACCGGCAGTCACCAGGTCGCCCAGCTGGTACTCCCACATCTTGTGGCTCGATGGCCAGCCATGAATCAATACAACAGGTTGTCCTTCCCCATAATCGGCGTATGCCAATGATATCTCCTCGCCCGTATTCGCATCGTTGAAATGAATTTGTTTCATAAAGTGGTTTAGTGATACGGATACAGAAACTATACCACGGAAATAAAGCGGTCAGCTTCGAAAACCGGATAAAAATTGTCCGATTTATGCCCCATGCGCAACACTCATCAAAAAAATCGCTGCCTTTGGCGGGAATGTTTTAGCTTTCTCTTACCAACTGTAGTAAACATGAGAAAATTATCATCCTTCGTATTAATCCTGCTGTTGCTGCAGGCACGAGCCCAGGAAAAAATCGACACTGCTATTGCTACCCGTATCCGGCTGGAAGCCCTACAACACAGCAATGTCATGGATATTGCTTACCATCTTACCGATGAAAGCGGACCGCGGTTGATGAATTCACCCGGATTTATACGCGCGGCCAAATGGGCAGTTAGCCGCTTGCAGCAATGGGGACTGGAAGGTGCCGCCATGGAACCCTGGGGAAGTTTCGGCAAGTCCTGGGAACTGGAGAAATCCTATATCGCCATGACAGCGCCCTATTACAAACCATTATTGGGTTATCCAAAGACCTGGACAATGGGGACGGGCGGTTTGCAAAATGCGTCCGTAATTATCATCAACGCGAAAGATTCCGCTGAATTACCGGCTTATTCAGGCAAATTAAAAGGAAAACTCATCCTGCTGCCACCCACTGATACTTTTTCGCAGTCATTCACAGCAGATGCAACTCGTTTCACTGATGAGCAACTACAGAAGATGGCCGATTTTGTGCCCGGTCCGCCCGATACCTCAAGGCGCAATTTCCGTGGCGGCAACGCATTCCGGATGGCGGCGCAGATCAATCGCATCAAAGAGATGATGCGCAAAGAAGGCGCGGTGGGTATTGTTTCGGGTGCAGCGCGCGGACATGATGGAACCATTTTTGTCCAGGGCGGTGGTGCCTATGCCGTAAGCGCACCGGAGAATTTTACCGATATCGTGCTGGCTTATGAAGATTATATGTCGCTCTACCGCCTCGCGGCTGCCGGCAACGAAGTGAAAGTAGAAACAGATATAAAAACCCGTTTCAACAACAACGACTCTACCGGTTATAATGTGGTGGCCGAGATCAAAGGCACGGATAAAAAACTGAAAGATGAAATCGTTATGATCGGTGGGCACCTCGATTCCTGGCACAGTGGTACCGGTGCCACCGATGATGCAGCAGGCTGTGCGGTGATGATGGAAGCAGTTAGAATTCTGAAAGCGATGGGGGTAAAACCACGCCGGACTATCCGCATCGCTTTGTGGGGCGCGGAAGAAGAAGGACTAATTGGCTCCCGTAACTATGTCCGTAACCATTTCACGGATACGGCTACCCGAAAATTCAATGCAGCCGGTGATAAGATTGCGGCCTATTTTAACCTTGATAACGGTACGGGTAAAATACGGGGCGTGTATGCCCAGGGAAATAAAGAGGTAGTACCCATCTTCAAACAATGGCTGCAGCCTTTTGCCGATTTGGGCGCCAGCACCGTAACGCTGCAAAATACGGGTGGTACCGATCACCTGTCATTCGATGCCATCGGTTTGCCTGGCTTCCAGTTCATCCAGGACCCAATCGAATATAGTACAAGGACACACCATACCAATATGGATACCTATGATCACCTCATCCCCGCCGATCTGCAACAAGCGGCGGCCGTGATTGCATCGTTCGTATACAATGCAGCCATGCGCGATGAGAAATTACCCCGGAAAGCATTCACTCCGGCACCCGCAAGAGGGTTTTAATATAGCAGTAACCATAGTCATTAAACCTATAAACAGTTTCTATGCAACGCAGAACTTTCATGCAAAAAGCGCTGGCGGCCACCGCCGGTCTTGGTGTACTCGGCTCATTGTCCAATACAGCAACCGCCGCTCCCGGCAATACAGCGGGCGGATTGTATGTGATCGGACCGACAGAAGGATACAGTCCGCAAATCGGTACCATCGTGTCCATGCTGAATTATAACCGGAATACGATACTCCAGGTAACCAAGGACATGACCATGGAGCAACTGGATCATCTGTTTGATGCAAAAGCCAATACCATCGGTTCATTGATCATGCACCTGGGGGCGGTGGACAAATATTACCAGATAAACTCCTTTGAAGGAAGGGACGATATGACCCCGGCGGAGAAGAAGATTTGGGAAGCCGCCATGGAACTGGGCGATAAAGGGCGTAAAGAAATTCGCGGTCATGAATTGAAGTATTATGTTGATTTGATCACCGAAGTGCGGGAGAAAACGCTGGCGGAGTTTAAGAAAAAAGACGATGCCTGGCTACTTGCAGTAGATCCTAAGTTTGGCGATGAGAAAACCCCGATCAATACCTACTGGAAATGGTTCCATGTATGCGAGCATGAAAGCAACCACCGCGGACAAATCACCTGGTTGAAAAAACGCTTACCGGGTGCAAAGGATTCCGGCGAATAAGTTCATCGCCTTGTTAGTACGATGACGGCACCGCCACCGGGCGCAAGCTGCAGGGGTACACTGTCTCCGGCTTGTATAACGGAATGGGCTAAACGATAAACGGCAGGGTAGCGGTCGGCATTCA
>JAGWTK010000026.1 GCA_028876035.1 Bacteroidota bacterium | reverse complement strand
GACACATCATGCTGCGCCGATGAATGGAGAGATTGTGGGCAAACGCAGCGGCAATGTGTACTACCAGGTGAACGACAGTGTATTCTCTACCAACATCAAAACGGGGAACGAAACCCTTGTATATGTGTTCCCGGCTGATTTCAAGGCTTCGATAACTACACTCAATGCAAATGAAACCCTGCTCGCCGGCGCCTGGTCGGGCGATGATGAGAAAGAATTGCTGAAAAATCATCCCAATAAATCGGAATACTTTAACCTGATCTATGAGGCACATCTGCCCCGTACTTTGTTTACAATTAACCTGAAAAGAAAAAAGCTGGATAAAATATTTTCGGACAGCGCCTGGCTGAACCATGTGCAGTTCTCACCCACCGATCCTTCCTTGCTGATGTTTTGTCACGAAGGTCCCTGGCACAAAGTCGATCGCATCTGGACCATCGATGTGAACAGCCGCAAAGTGAAACTGATTCATCATCGCAGCATGCCGATGGAAATTGCAGGACATGAATGGTTTGCGCCCAATGGAAAAACAATTTGGTTCGACTTACAAATGCCAAAAGGAGAAACATTCTTTGTGGCCGGCGCGAACCTGCAAACCGGCATTGAGAAGAAGTATAGGTTAACCAGGGATGAGTGGAGCATTCATTTCAGCTGTACGCCGGATGAAACATTATTTTGCGGCGATGGCGGCGACTCCGGGCAGGTAGCACACGCAAAAGATGGTCGTTGGATCTATCTCTTCAAACCAGGTAAAGACAAAATGCAGTCTGAAAAACTGGTTAACATGCAACACCACAATTATCACCTGGAACCGAATGTACATTTCTCACCGGATAACCGATGGGTTATCTTCAGGGCCAATTTTGAAGGGGTAGAGAATGTGTATGCCGTAGAAATTGCTCCGTCAAAGAAATAAGCAACTGTTCAGCCGATGAAAATCTTCAATGCTTTTCGTGTAGCATGTTTGTGCGTTGTTTGCTGTTTGTTCAGCAACCTGCCGTCCTATGCGCAGTTGCAATGGCCCACAATCACGCCCACCGCCAAACCCTGGACCCGCTGGTGGTGGCAGGGAAGTGCCGTAAATGAAAACGATATTTCGATGCTGCTCAAAAAATACAGGGCCGCCGGGTTGGGAGGATTAGAGGTAACACCCATTTATGGGGTGAAGGGGTACGAAAATGCCTTTATCAACTATCTCTCTCCACGTTGGATGGATGTGTTCACGTTTACACTCCGCGAAGCAAAGAAGAACGAGCTGGGTATTGATATGGCCACCGGTACGGGTTGGCCATTTGGCGGTCCAACCGTGCAGCCGGCTGATGCCTGCAAGAACATCAATCTCCTCGTGTATGCGCTGAATGGTGGTGATTCGCTCCGGCAACCCATTACATTCACACAGCAACCGCTCGTAAGAACAGAGAGTACAATTACGCCCGATATCAAAACCTTGTCGTATCCCATCGCAACCAACAAAGACCTGCAGCTGTATGCTTTTGACCAGGTAAGGTTTGAGCAGGTGCTGCCATTGCAATTGTTGATGGGTTATTCTGATACAGGCGATACGCTGGACCTCACTGGTAAAGTGGATAAAGATGGGATCCTGCGCTGGGTTGGCCCTGCAGGTACTCACTGGCAGCTATATGCGCTTTTCCAGGGACTGCATGGGAAGATGGTGGAGCGGGCTGCACCCGGTGGAGAAGGCGATGCGATTGATCATTTTTCTGCTGCTGCATTACATCATTACCTGCAGCATTTTGATTCCGCCTTTGCGGGTCGTGATATCGGCCCGCTGCGTTCTTTTTTTAATGACTCCTATGAAGTAGACGATGCGCGCGGTCAGAGTAACTGGACACCCGGCTTCCTGGAAGCCTTTCGCCAGCGACGGGGATACGATTGCAGAACGGTATTGCCAGCCTTGTTCCAAAAAGACAATCCCGAAATGAATGCAAGGGTATTGTACGATTATCGCTTAACCATTTCTGACTTACTGTTGGAAAATTTCACCCGGCCCTGGCATGCCTGGGCAAAGACAAAGGGAAAGCTGGTAAGAAACCAAAGTCATGGTTCTCCCGCCAATATCCTCGATTTATATGCAGCCGTTGATATTCCGGAAACAGAAGGCGAAGATTTGCTCCGGTTTAAATTTGCGACTTCAGCGGCGCATGTTACCGGCAAGCCATTGGCCTCCGCAGAATCTGCTACCTGGTTGAATGAACACTTCTTGTCTACACTGGGAGAAGTGAAACAGTCAATCGATCAATATTTTCTCGGTGGCGTTAACCATGTCTTCTACCACGGCACCAATTATTCTCCACCCAACGAAGCCTGGCCCGGCTGGTTGTTTTATGCAGCAGTGCATTTTACAACTGCCAATCCATTCTGGCGCGATTTTCCCACACTCAACCAGTACATTGCCCGCACACAGTCTTTTCTCCAGGAAGGCAGGTCAGACAATGACTTATTGGTTTATTTTCCCTTCTGTGATAAAATATCAGAGCCAGGCAAAGAAATGCTGCACCATTTCGATGGCATGAAAGGTTTCGAAGGCACCCTATTCAATAAGCTTTCTGATAGCTTATTGAAAGCCGGGTATGCTTTCGATTTTATTTCCGATGCACAATTGATGCAGCTGCAAAGCCGCGATAAACAACTATATTCCGGGAAGTCGCCCTATCGTACCATCGTAATTCCCTCGGCACAATACATGCCCCTCCAGGTTTTCCGGCGACTCCTGCAACTCGCAGATAGTGGTGCCAGTATTGTTTTTTACGGACAGTTACCGCGATCAGTACCGGGCTGGGCGCATTATGTGCAGGATCAGCAGAAACTAACGGCAGCGAAAGAATCGCTGGTATTTCAGGCGAAGGGTGACTTGCAAATAGCAAACAGGGGCGAAGGAAGAGTCATTCTGGCCAACCAGTTTCGGCCTGCCCTTGCTGCAACAAGCGTATTACGGGAGGGTATGGTAGATGAAGGCTTACAGTTTGTGCGCAGAAAAAGAAAGGATGGTTATTGCTACTTTATCAGCAACCGGCATGACAGCCTATTTGACGGCTACATACAAACAGCAACCGGCTGGACTTCCGCGGCATTGTTTGATCCGATGGATGGGACGGCCGGACTAACGCCCACAGGTAGTCGCAATAAGAAAGGAAAGATCAGGATAAAGTTGCTGCCCGGTCAGTCGGTCATAATTCAAACGTCCAACCGCCCGCTGAGCGGCCAACCTTTTAAAATTTGGTCCGATGCTGGCAGCACAAAGGCTATTGAAGGCAAATGGGAACTCCGGTTTATCAATGGCGGACCTGTTCTTCCGGCGGCGCGCGCACTCGGCCAACCAGTCGCGTGGACAGATCTCGGCGCTGACGATGAAAAGCGGTTTGCCGGCACGGCTGTTTACAGCGTGAAGTTTCGAAAGCCTGCCGGACAATATTTGCAGTGGAGACTCAACCTTGGCGGCGTGGGAGAGTCGGTAGAGGTGAGGTTAAATGGAAGATCATTGGGCACGCTGCTGGGGCCGGCCTTCCAGCTACTTTTGCCTGGCAAACTCCAGCAGAACAACAAGCTTGAATTCTATGTGACCAATGGCATGGCCAACAGGATTGCCGATCTCGACCGGCGGGGGGTTGTTTGGAAGAAATTTTATAACACCAATTTTCCTGCACGTTTTGCCAAAAACCGCGGAGCAGATGGATTATTTTCTGCTGCGGCCTGGCCGCCCGTTAAATCGGGATTGTGGGGACCGGTCACCCTGACACCGGTTCATTTAATCCCGTAAATTGGGCAAGGATAATCGTAATCACGTTAAATCGATCATTATGTCAAGAATACTTTTGCTCTTACTCGCATTGCTCCCGCTGTTTACTATCGCGCATGCACAAACGAAAGCCGAGGCACAGGTAAACGCTGCGGTTGAACAACTGCGCAAACTGATGGTGGATCCCGACAAAGCCGGACTGGAAAAAATTACCGATCCCTCGCTCAGCTACGGCCATTCCAGCGCGAAAGTGCAGGACCAGGCCGCTTTCATTGATGCATTGGTGAGCGGCGCATCCGATTTCCTCACGATTGAGCTGACAGACCAAACCGTAAAAGTGGAAGGCAATACTGCGATCGTGCGCCATGTGTTGAATGCTACTACGAATGATGGCGGTAAACCGGGCGTCGTGAAAATAGGTATCTTGCTCGTATGGATAAAAAAAGGAGGAGCATGGAAACTCCTGGCCAGGCAAGCAGTGAAATTGCCCATGTGATGTTTAACTCAGCCAAAAAAATAAAAGATACTTTGTCTTTCCGTTTTCCTCCAGCCATCTGCAAGCAGGTGTTCATCACCTGTTTATTTGCACTTATCGCTTCCTGGTCCGTTGCTCAGCCAGGGATAATAGAAAGTCCTGGTAATGGCTGGGCCTCCAATTCTGTGAATACAGTTGTGTTCCGCCGAAACTCAGTCGTGAGCCTGGGAAATATCCAATACACCGCCTGGTACAATGGAGATGGAATGGTAATGCTGGCAAAGCGTGTACTGCCCAAAGGGAAATGGAAAGTCGTGACAACACACTTTAAAGGCAACACCGCCGATGCGCACAACGATATCAGCATTATGGTTGATGGTGCCGGGTATCTCCATATGGCGTGGGACCATCATAATAACCCGCTTCATTATGTACGCAGCAGGCAACCCGGTTCACTTGAACTGACGGAGGAGATGCCCATGACGGGGCGCAATGAAACAAAGGTGACTTATCCGGAATTCTATCGCCTGCAAAACGGCGATTTACTATTTCTATACCGTGATGGCAGGTCCGGCGCCGGTAACCTGGTGTTGAACCGGTATGACCAGCGAACCAAACACTGGGCGCAGCTACAGGATAATCTAATTGACGGCGAAGGCAAACGCAATGCCTACTGGCAGGCCTGTACCGATACAAAAGGTAGCTTTCATATCTCCTGGGTATGGCGTGAGTCGGGCGATGTGGCCAGCAACCATGACTTATGTTATGCGCGGAGCGATGACGGCGGACGCAGCTGGAAGAAGTCTAACGGGAAAATATACCCGATGCCCATCAATAGCAGCAACGCGGAATACATCGCGCGGATTCCCCAGCATTCCGAGCTAATCAATCAAACCTCCATGTGTACCAACGAAGCAGGTAGTCCATTCATAGCGAGTTACTGGAGGGAGGCGGGCGACAGCGTGCCGCAATACCATATCATTTACCGAACGGCGGATAACTGGGCCATACAAAATACCGGATTCAGGAAAACACCGTTTTCTTTAAGCGGTGGTGGCACCAAGCGCATTCCTATCTCCAGGCCGCAACTGCTCTGCTGGTTGGCCGCCGGCAAAACACAACTGGGAATGTTGTTCCGTGATGCAGAGCGAAATAACCGATTGTCAATTGCGCTCAATGGCGACTTGCCGGCGGGAAATTGGCAGATAAAAGATATTTTGCAGGAAGACCTTGGTTCCTGGGAACCTTCTTTTGATACGGAATACTGGAAGCAATACAGGCGCTTGTACATATTCACCCAAAGAAGCGAACAGGAAGATGGAGAAGGACGCGGCAAGCTGGAGCCGCAGCCAGTTCGTATCGTCGGTTACCAAATTCAAAAGCAACTGCCATGAAATTCCTGTTCATTATTTGTTGTGCCCTGCTGTGGGTAGCAAATACCAGCTACGCTCAGCAAGGCAAGCCCGCTTCATTAAACGCTTCGGCTATTAACGCAAAGCTGAAAGATGCAGTGTTGCAATACAAGTACATGATGAAGCATTTACCGGGAGACAGCTTTCCCCGAAGCTTTTATCCATCCACTGGTAAATACTTTTTCAGTAATGCAGAATGGTGGTGCAGTGGTTTCTATCCCGGTAGCTTGCTGTTATTGTATGAAGAAACCGGCGATAAAAAACTGCTCGCAGAAGCGCATCGTATCCTGCCGATGTTACAATCGCAGCAATTTAACAAAGGAACCCACGACCTTGGCTTTATGATGTATTGCAGCTTCGGCAATGCATTTCGCCTTGAAAAAAACAATTCGTATAAAACAATTATCATTAACAGCGCTGCTTCACTGAAAACACGGTTCAACGAAAAAATCGGCTGCCTGCGTTCCTGGAATAACTCCAACCCCAACGATTTTCTCGTCATCATCGATAACATGATGAACCTGGAACTACTCTGCGAAGCCACCCGCATGACCGGCGATTCATCGTATTATAAAGTGGCGGTTACCCATGCAAATACCACCATGGCCAATCATTACCGCAACGACTATAGTTCCTGGCATGTTATCAATTACGATCCTGCTACGGGCAATGTGAAACAGAAGAAGACGGCACAGGGAGCGGCCGATAGTTCGGCATGGGCACGCGGACAATCATGGGGCCTGTATGGATTTACCATGATGTACCGCGAAACAAAAGATATACGGTACCTTGACCAGGCCGTGCATATTGCGGATTACCTGCTGAGCCATCCACAATTACCAGCTGACAAAATACCGTACTGGGATTATGACGCGCCCGGTATTCCAAACGCACTGCGTGATGCATCGGCAGCTTCCATTATGGCATCGGCCCTGCTGGAATTACAGGCTTATCATACAGACGCCCGCTATCTTCCGGTGGCCAAACAAATACTGCAGGTGTTAAGCTCAGAAAAATACCACGCGAAGGCGGGAGCCAATGGTGGATTCATACTGGAACACAGTGTTGGCAGTCTCCCCGCCAAATCGGAAGTGGATGTACCATTGACGTACGCAGACTATTATTATATAGAAGCCCTGGCGCGTCTTAAAAAAATGCAACCATGAAATATATCCTTGCCCTGGCATTTTGCTTCGGTTGTGCCAGGCCGGTAGCTGCCCAGCCGAACAATACTGCTTCACCGCGCATGGTTTGGCTGAAGTATATGGACAGGGTAGCCGCACCCGTGCTGAAGGCCATGGCCGCTGATAATCTGAAGAAGACAATGCCGGTGGAATTGTCTGCCCATATCGACAATGCCACCAGTCGTTCAAAAGTAGCCTACCTGGAAGCTTTTGGCAGGGTGATGGCAGGCATCGGCCCCTGGTTGAATGGATCAGATGGAACCACTGATGAACAGGCAATGCGCCAGCAATACCGCGACTGGTCACTCAGAGCGCTGCGCAATGCAGTTGATCCAAAAGCAGCAGACTATCTCCAGTGGGAAGGCGGTCAGCCCCTGGTGGATGCTTCCTTTCTCGCGCTCGCCCTCATTCGCTGTCCGTGGCTATGGGAACATTCCGACTCAACCGTTCAGCGAAATCTAATCAATGCGTTTGTGAGTACCCGATCGACGGTTCCCGGGTTTAATAACTGGCTGTTGTTTTCGGGAATGATCGAAACCTTTTTCTGTAAGTACCACCTGCCCTTTGATGCATTGCGCATCGATTATGGGGTACGCCAGTTCATGCAACATTGGTATGTAGGCGACGGCCTTTTTTCCGATGGCACCCAATACCACAACGATTATTACAACAGCTATGTCATACAACCCTACCTTGCCGGAATACTGCAGGTAACAAAGCAATCACCCGGAAACTGGGACAGGTATGCTGACAGGCTTGATAAAATCAACAAGCGCTATGCGGTCCTGCAGGAACGTTGGATTAATGCAGACGGAAGCTTTCCTGTCACCGGTCGCTCTATCGTGTATCGCGGTGGTGCCTTTCACCACCTGGCCGATATGGCATTGCGCAAAGCGCTGCCGGAATCCTTGCCACCTGCCCAAGTGCGCAGTGCATTGGAAGCTGTGATAAAAAAAACACTCGATGCACCCGGTACTTTCAACAAAGAAGGATGGTTAAACCATGGCCTGGCGGGGCGTCAACCCGATCTCTCGGATGTATACATCACGACCGGCAGTTTGTATTTGTGTTCGCTGATTTTTTTACCGTTGGGATTGCCCGCCTCCGATGATTTCTGGACCAGGCCGTCATTACCATGGACATCGGTAAAAGTGTGGAGCGGGCAGGATTTCCCGGCTGATCATGCGCTCGATATTCCCTTGAACTGATATCAATTATTTTTAGAGAGCTTTTACAATAGCCATTCAACAGACCCACCATGAAAACGGCTCGCTTCACAGGTGCATTGATCTTATTATGTACGTTTTGCAATGTCCGTTCTGCCCTTGCACAATCGCAGGATTCAGTTTGGCTTTTCTCTTACTTCAAAGACAACGGACAGGATGGACTGCACCTGGCATATAGTGAAGACGCCCTGAACTGGCAATCGCTGAACCACGACAGCAGCCTGCTGCGACCAACTGTGGCCAACGACAGGCTCATGCGCGATCCCTGTATCGTTCGGGGGCCAGATGGCAGGTTTCACATGGTATGGACTGTAAGCTGGAATGATCGCGGAATCGGTTATGCGTCCTCGTTAGATTTGCTGCACTGGTCCAAACAGCAATTCATACCGGTAATGCAGCAGGAACCAGAAGCCCGCAACTGCTGGGCACCGGAACTTTTCTACGATGGAAAAGAAAAGCAGTTTATGATCTATTGGGCGACCACTATCCCGGGCCGGTTTACACAGGGAGATGCAGCGGGGGACGATAAATACAATCACCGGCTTTACTACACCAGCACAAAGGATTTCAAAAGTTTTACGCCAACCAGGCCCTTATACGACCAGGGCTTTAACGTAATTGATGCGACGATTCAACGAACCGGTAAAGAATACCTGATGTTCCTGAAAGACGAAACCAGGCGACCTCCGGAGAAAAACCTGCGCATTGCCAGGAGCAGGTCGTTGTACAAAGGGTATTCACCGCCATCTCCACCCATCACCGGTGATTACTGGGCAGAAGGGCCTACCGTAGCGCATGTGGGTGACCGTTGGATCGTTTACTTCGACAAGTACACCCAGCACAGCTACGGCGCGGTGGCGTCAACCGATCTCGTGCACTGGGAAGATATCTCTGGCACCGTTCATTTCCCCGCTGGCCTGCGGCACGGTACAGTCTTCAGGGTATCACGGGCTGAATTCAACAACCTGCTGGCGGGTTTGCATTAAGAAATGTTAATGGCAGGACACGGCAGGACGGCCCACTATCGCCAATGGGCTACCTTTTATTTTTAAACGATTGCTGTATGATCGTCCGCCATTTCATCTGCCTTGTGTTGCTCTGCTGTTTTGTTGAGATCGCTTCCGCAAAAATCCGGTTGCCATCGCTCATCAGCGATAACATGGTGCTGCAGCAGCAAACAACAGTAATAATGTGGGGTTGGGCCGATCCGGGCGAGAGGATTAATATTCAGGCAGGCTGGCTGAAAGAAACCATTCACGCCATCACAACAGCGAAAGGCGAGTGGAAGGTTTCGGTAAAAACGATCAAGGCCGGTGGTCCTTACAATATTGGATTCAGCAGCCATGATGGACGCATCGAAGTGAAGAATGTTTTGCTGGGTGAAGTATGGCTGGCCTCCGGGCAGAGCAATATGGAATTCTTCATGGGCAAAACATCCAATGCCTCCTACACCGGTGTCATCAACTATCCTGAAGAAATTGCTGCTGCCAACTTCCCGATGATTCGGCAAATTGATGTGCCCAACACAGCGGCTGATTCCGTCCGCGACAATTTCCACGGCGATTGGAAACTGTGTAGTCCGGCTACGGCCGATACCTTCTCCGCAGTTGCCTATTACTTCGCAAGATCCTTGCACCTCGCCACCGGCTTTCCCATCGGCATTGTCAACGCAACCTGGGGCGGCACCCCGGCAGAGTCCTGGACACGCCGTGATATATTGGAGAAAGACAGCAGCTTCAAAATAATACTGGATCGCTACCGCGCACAATGTGAAGCCTACCCGGCAGCGATGGAAAAGTTCAGAAAAGAACTGGCCGAATGGAAAGCAGATTCTTCTTCGAAAAAAGGCGCTGCTCCCCGCGAACCCATCGGTCCAACCAGCGGTAAGTCGCCCGCTAAATTATACAACGGCATGATTGCACCATTGCTGTCTTTCCGTTTTCGTGGAGTGATATGGTACCAGGGTGAGGGCAATGCAGACAGGGCCGCGCAATACCGTCGCTTGTTTCCCGCCATGATCAAAAACTGGCGCGATGATTTCCACCAACCAGCAATGCCATTTTATTTTGTGCAGATATCACCGCATCGCAGTCAGAATGCTGAGATCCGCGATGCACAGTTGTATACAATGAATACGGTTCCTCACACTGGCATGGTGGTAACCACCGATAACGGCGATTCTCTCGACATCCATCCGCGCAACAAAAAGCTGGTGGGTGAACGTTTAGCGCGCTGGCCCCTGCACGACTTATATGCAAAGAATGATGTCATTGAAAGCGGGCCTATTTACCAGTCGGTGCAAAAAGAAGGCAAATACATGCGCATTCGCTTTCGTTATGCGCAGGGGCTGGTAGCACATGGTGCCACGCTCAATGAGTTTACCATCGCAGGAGCCGACTCATTATTCGTTCCGGCACAGGCAAGGATAGACGGCAATACGGTATTGGTTTGGAGTGATGCCATCGACAAACCCATTGCGGTTCGGTTTGCCTGGCGAAATATTCCTCAACCCAATTTGTACAATGCAGCGGGTTTACCGGCCTCACCGTTCCGCACGGATGATTTTCCATTGACCACCGCAGGAAAAAATTAATTGATACATGCAATACCAACGGAGAGGGATAAGCGAAGCAGGCAGATTTGGTTTGGCGGGCATATTCAGTCTATTGTGCTCTCTATGGTTATCGGCCCAGCCCGGCAATGCCCCGATCGACCGGCAGTCCCTGGTACGCCGGCATACCATCGTGGTGACAAAGGCCGATAGCCTCGCGTCGCTTACTTTGGGCAATGGTGCATTTGCCTTCACCGCCGATATTACCGGTTTGCAATCTTTCCCCAACGAATACGCCAACGGCGTTCCGCTGGGCACCCAATCGGAATGGTGCTGGCATTCCTTTCCAAATACAAAAGACCTGCGCATAGAAGAAGCGCAGAAAAATTATACCCCGGAAGATCGGCCCGTATCGTATACCGTACAAATGAAAGAACCCGAACGGGCAAGGCTGGCAACAGAATACTTTCGGGTTAATCCGCACCGGCTCCAAATGGGCAATATTGGATTTGAACTGGTAAAGAAAGACGGGAACCTGGCAAGCATTCAGGATATTCAAAACATACAGCAGGAACTGGAACTTTGGAGCGGTGTGCTTACCAGCAGGTTTACGCTTGAAGGTATTCCGGTGAAAGTAGTGACCGTTTGCGATGGGAAACGCGATGTAATTTCCTGCAAAATTGAATCAGCACTGCTGAGGGAAGAGCGCCTCCGCATTCGTTTGCGCTTCCCCTATCCAAACGGACAATTCAAAGACGCAGGCAACAACTGGCTTCCGGGCGATACCAGCATCAACTATACAGTAAGGAATGCCGCCGTTCAAATAAAGCGCGTATTAGATAGTACTGAATATTTCGTGACTATCAAGCCCGGTAACCAATTTGCTGTTAAGAAAGAAAAAGGGCAAATCCTGTTGCGATCAGCGTCCGGATCTCTGACCTGGCAATTCTCCGTTGGATTTTCTCCCGTGGCAATGTCACAGTTACCTGGTTTTCCCGAAGTGCTGGCATCTTCGGAAAAAATGTGGAACCAGTTTTGGAATTCCGGCGCGGTCGTCGATTTCTCCGGCAGTACCGATCCGCGTGCACCTGAACTGGAACGAAGGGTGGTGCTTTCGCAATACCTTACCCGCGCGCAATGTGCTTCGGGTTTTCCACCACAGGAAACCGGACTTACCTACAATAGTTGGTATGGTAAGCCACATCTGGAAATGCATTGGTGGCATGCCGTCCATTTCGCACAATGGGGGCGGCCCGAATTATTGGAACGAAGCCTGGACTGGTACCTTACCATCGCCCGAAAGGCGAAAGCGATTGCAAAGCGCCAGGGATATGCCGGACTCCGCTGGCCGAAGATGACCGATCACAACGGCGATGAATCACCCTCTTCCGTAGGCGCATTTCTTATCTGGCAACAACCCCACTTCATTTACATGGCGGAGATGTTGTACAGGAGTGCACCCACAAAAGCCGTGCTGGACAAATACGGCGAACTGCTGTTTGCTACTGCCGATTTTATGGCGTCGTTCCCTCATTACGATTCCGCGAAGCAACGATACAACCTTGGAAAAGGACTGATACCGGCACAAGAATGTTTTGACCCCATGCAAACCTTTAATCCAACCTATGAACTCGCTTACTGGTCCTGGGCATTAGAAATTGCACAGCAATGGAAACAAAGGATACACCAGCCACGCGTAGCAGCCTGGGATAAAATCTTACAAAAGCTCGCGCCCCTTCCATCTGCTAACGGCGTTTACCTGGCTACTGCGGCTACGCCTGACTGTTATACCAATGAACGCTACCTCATTGATCACCCGGCTGTACTGGGCGCTTATGCCAGTCTGCCTGCCGTACACGGCCTCGATACGAGTATCATGAAAAATACACTCGACACTGTGTGGGCCAAATGGAATTGGAGCCATACCTGGGGATGGGACTTCCCCTTAACAGCGATGACAGCTTCCAGGCTTCATCTCCCCGGGAAAGCCATCGACGCGTTGTTCATGCCTGTAAGAACCAATACCTGGTTGGTCAACGGGCATAATTTCCAGGATGAAAGGCTAACCATTTACCTACCCGGCAACGGCGGCTTATTGAGTGCTGTTGCCCTGATGTGTACAGGAGGAGACCGAGAAAAGCAGTTGAACCCCGGATTCAACTTCCCGGGCTGGAAAGTTCGCTGGGAAGGACTGCACAAACTGCCCTGACCGGGAACGATTGCGTAAACAGCTGCATAAATCATGATGGAGCGGGATGGAAACCGACTGTTATCCGGCTATTTTAGTACAACGATTGAAAACATTGCCGTATGAACAAATCCTTCCGTTTTATTTTCCTGCTTTTATTTCCCTGCACCATCACTGCCCAATCGCTTCCGAAAAAAAAACAGGTACTCGCGAAAATGCGTGCAACCAATGCGTATTTCATGAAGGCATGGCCCGATGCGGGAAAAACCATCGTCACGAATAAAGAACGACCCAGCAATATCTGGACAAGAGCCGTCTACTACGAGGGATTGATGGCCCTGTATTCCATCGATCCCAAAAAGGAATACTATGATTACGCCGTTCAATGGGGCGAAAAGCACCGCTGGGGATTGAATGGTGGAACACAAACCCGCAATGCCGATAACCAGTGTTGTGGTCAAACCTATCTTGATCTTTACCTGCTCGACAAGAAAGACGAAAGGATCAAAGACATCAAAGCATCTGTGGATGCAATGATGGCAACAGACAAAATCGACGACTGGCATTGGGTAGATGCAATCCAAATGGCCCTGCCGGTATTTGCACGACTGGGGAAATTGTACAACGACAGCAGTTATTATGTGCGGATGCACCAGATGTACCTGTTCTCAAAATACAAACACGGAGGCAACGGATTGTACAACACGACCGATCACCTGTGGTGGCGCGACAAAGATTTTGTGCCGCCTTACAAAGAACCCAACGGCCAAAACTGTTACTGGTCGCGTGGCAATGGCTGGGTACTGGCTGCTTTGGTGAGAACAATGAATGTTTTACCGGTAAATGATCCGCGCTTCGCTGAGTATAAGCAAGACTATCTCGACATGATGGAAGCCTTGCTCCCCCTGCAGCGGCCGGATGGTGCGTGGAATGTGAGTCTGAACGATTCTACCCATTTCGGCGGCAAAGAACTCTCGGGTACAGCCCTGTTCGTATATGGCATGGCCTGGGGTATGAATAATGGCTATCTTAGTAAGGATAAATACCTCGCGGCTGCAGTGAGAGGATGGAATATGCTGGTGAATGATTGTATTCGTCCCGACGGCTCTCTCGGCTACGTACAGGGTACAGGCAAAGAACCAAAGGACGGACAGCCGGTAAGTTTTGATCACAAACCCGATTTCGAAGATTACGGACTGGGTTGTTTCCTGCTGGCGGGGTCTGAAATGTACAAGCTGAAAAAATAGCCACTATGCATATACGTTATAGACAGACTGGAATGGTCATCCTGTCATTGTTGCTGGCTGCACCGATGCTGCACGCGCAAAACATGACGGCCAACTATGACGAGTCAAAAATGCCGGCCTACACATTACCCGATCCCCTTGTCACAACGGAAGGAATAAAGATTGTGACCAGCAAAGCCTGGGAAACCGTTCAGCGGCCGCGTATTTACAAACTATTTGAAGAAAACGTCTACGGACGCTTCCCGTTAAAAAAGATACCGGTAAAAACATCCGTGGTAGAAACTGACCCAGCAGCCCTTGGCGGTATAGCTGTTCGAAAACAGGTACGCCTCGAATGGCCGGATGCGCCGGGCAGCTATCTCGACCTGCTCATCTACCTGCCTGCCGCAACAAAGAAGCCGGTGCCCGTTTTTATGGGTTATAATTTTTATGGTAACCACACGGTGATGCCCGATCCCGGAATTGCCCTGTCGCGCTCCTGGGTGCAATCAAACGGCAAAGGCGTGCTCAACAATGCTGCCACCGAAGCCTCGCGCGGCACAGATACTTCACAGTGGCAGGTGCGGCAGATTTTAGCGGCCGGCTATGGATTGGTCACCGCTTATTATAGCGATATTGAAGCCGATCGTGCAGATGGCTGGAAAACGGGTATTCGCACAACGCTGAAAGATGCACTGCAGATACAGCCGGAAGAATGGTGTGCCATTGGTGCCTGGGCCTGGGGACTTAGCAGGATGATGGACTATGTTCAAACAGACAAAGCGATCGACGCAAAAAAAGTTGCCTTGATTGGACACTCACGGTTAGGTAAAACCGCTTTATGGGCGGCAGCATCGGACCCGCGTTTTAGCATTGTTGTGTCCAACGAATCGGGCGAAGGCGGCGCCGCGCTTTCCAAACGCTGGTATGGCGAAACGCTTGGTATCATCACCACTAAATTCCCGCATTGGTTTGTGGCCAAATACAAAACTTACAGCGACAAAACTGAACTGCTGCCGCTCGATCAGCACATGCTGCTATCGCTCATTGCCCCCAGGCCCCTTTATGTGGCGAGCGCAGAAGGTGATCAATGGTCCGATCCCCATGGCGAATTCCTCAGCGCACAACAGGCCGGATCTGTATACGCATTGTATGGTAAAAAAGGCGTTGGTGAAGGGCAAATGCCAGGTGTGCATCAACCCGTTGGATCAACCATACGTTACCATATCCGCGCAGGTCGTCACGATGTGACCCTTTACGACTGGCAACAATACCTGGCCTTTGCCGCCAGCAACTGGCAAAAGCGGTAATCGCGGCGGGCAATGCATTCATTTATTGGTTAATTTGCAATGAACACCTCATCCGGGTGTTGTTTCAGTTATGACTTATACTGCGAACAGCCATCGTTACCAGGAAATGGAATACCGGCGCTGCGGAAAAAGCGGGTTAAAATTGCCGGTACTCTCACTCGGCCTCTGGCATAATTTCGGTCATGTTGATCAACTCGAAAATTGCCGGCAGATTTTACGGCTTGCCTTCGACAGCGGCGTTACGCACTTCGATTTGGCTAATAATTACGGTCCGCCCCCGGGCAGTGCTGAAGAAAATTTCGGCCGTCTGCTCAAACAGGATTTTAAAGCGCACCGTGATGAATTGATCGTTTCTACCAAGGCCGGTTATTACATGTGGGAAGGTCCCTATGGTGAATGGGGATCCAAAAAATATTTAGTCGCCAGTCTCGATCAAAGCCTGCAACGCATGGGCCTGGAATATGTAGATATTTTTTATCACCACCGTCCGGACCCCGATACGCCACTGGAAGAAACCATGGCGACGCTCGACCTGGTGGTTCGCCAGGGAAAAGCACTCTATGCCGGCATCTCCAATTACCAGCACCCGGAAGCTGCTAAAGCATTTGCCATACTGAAGGAACTCGGTACGCCTTGCGTGATTCACCAACCCCGGTATTCTATGTTTGATCGCTGGGTCGAAAACGGCCTGCTGCATACACTTGAAGCCAATGGTGTGGGTTGTATTCCGTACTCACCACTTGCACAGGGATTGCTCACCAACAAATACATAAATGGCATTCCGGCTGATTCACGGGTTGCTAAACCGCATGGATTTTTAAAAGAAAACCAGGTAACACCTGAACGCGTAGCGCAAATAAAGGCGTTGAATGAGATCGCACTCAAGCGAAACCAAACCCTGGCGCAAATGGCGCTTGCCTGGTTGCTCAAAGACCATCGCGTTACATCGGTGCTCATTGGTGCCAGCAAGCCCGAACAACTGGCGGATTCCTTGCAATGCCGGAAAAATATCGTATTCGCCGATGAAGAACTGTCTGCCATTGAAACTATCTTGCAGGCACACTAAATTTTCAATCGAAATCTTAACCAGTCTTCATGTTTGATTTCACACATAAAAATGTGGCCGTTACCGGCGCCGGTAGCGGTATTGGTAAATCGGTGGCCCTGCTCTTTGCAAAACAAGGTGCCCATGTGCATGTCATCGACCTGAGCGAACCACAGGCAACGGCTACAGTAAAGGAGATAGCAGGGGCTGGCGGACAAGCAACCGCACATACAGCCGACGTATCAGACCAGCAAGCCATGATAAGCGTGTTCAAAGCGATCAACAAGCCGGATGTACTCGTAAACAGCGCTGGCGTTTCGCATATTGGCAAGGTGGAAACGACGACGCAGGCCGACTTTGACCGGCTCTTCAATGTAAATGTGAAAGGCGTGTACAACTGCCTGTATGCGGCTATCCCGCTGATGAAAGAAAATGGAGGAGGGGTTATTCTCAACGTATCTTCTGTTGCCGCATTGGTGGGCATCCCCGATCGCTTTGCGTATTCGATGACCAAGGGCGCGGTGGCGGCCATGACGCTTTCCGTTGCGAAAGATTACCTAACGCACAATATTCGTTGCAATTCTGTTTCTCCTGCCCGCGTGCATACTGCTTTCGTAGACGGCTTCCTTGCAAAGAATTATCCCGGTCAGGAAAAGGAAATGTTTGAGAAATTATCAAAGACGCAACCGATAGGACGCATGGCCCATCCGGAAGAAATTGCAGGACTCATTCTTTACCTTTGCTCACCTGAAGCCGGTTTTATCACCGGTTGTGATTACCCGATCGACGGCGGCTTCACTACACTTAACAACTAACCCTGTATGAAATTATTTCGATATAACGTAAACGGACAAACGAAAATAGGCGTGGCCATCAACGGGAAAAACTTTGACTGCAGCGCATTCAACGGAGATTTCAACGAAGCCTTTTTCGAAGCAGATGGCATCAGTCGCCTGCGTGCATTTGTGCAACAGCAGGAAGGCAAATTGCCCGAACTGGCCGGAACAATCAGTTATGCGTCACCATTTGCCCGTCCTTCCAAAATCATATGTATCGGTCTTAATTACGCCGACCATGCGAAAGAAACCGGTGCGACTCCGCCCGCAGAACCCGTTATTTTCATGAAAGCCACGACGGCTCTCTGCGGGCCTTTCGATGATATCGTAATTCCCAAAAATTCAAAAAAGACCGACTGGGAAGTGGAGCTTGCCATTGTCATCGGCAAAAAAGCCAGTTATGTGAACGAAGCGAATGCCCTTGACTATGTAGCCGGCTATTGCCTGCACAACGATGTATCCGAACGGGAGTTTCAGATCGAACGCGGTGGCACCTGGGACAAAGGCAAGGGCTGCGACACCTTTGCACCGATGGGTCCATGGCTGGTAACGCCCGATGAAATGGGTGATATCAATAATCTTCGGTTGTGGCTCACCGTTAACGGGAAAAAGATGCAGGACGGCAATACGTCCAATCTCATATTCAAGATTCCGCATCTCATTGCCTATACCAGCCAATTCATGACCCTGCTCCCGGGCGATGTAATTTCTACTGGTACACCTGCCGGGGTAGCGATGGGCATGAGTCCGCAACCCTACCTTAAGCCGGGTGATGTCATTGAACTGGGCATTGATGGTTTGGGAACTGCCAGGCAAACCACCATAGCCTGGAAACCCTGGCGGGGGTAACCGAAAGGCAAAAAACCGGGTTTGCTGGTACACGACGTTCCACTAAACGCCTGAAAAACTTTATGAGATCAGTGTTTGGCTTGATAATGATTTTGTTCGCCATTGCCGGCAGCCAGGTCTTTTGCACCCGCAATGACAGCGGCAACACAGTGACCAAAACACCGCCCCCGGTAAGCATCGACAGTATGCTACGCTGTTATCGTCAAAGCAATCCCGATTCTGTAAACCTGCGGACTTCGCTGCTGGCTACCTGGCAATGGGAGTATATCAAATGTTACTGGGCGCCGGAAAACGCCAATGCATCGGACTTTAAGAATTTGTCGGTAGCATTTAAGCCCAACGACTCCCTTGAAGTAAAAACAAACAATCAAATTTCCGGTAAAGCCGCCTGGCGTTTACAAAAAACAAATGACGGTTATTTTACCCTGTCCACAACACCACTCGTACCGCAACTGGCCGGGAAGGTTATTGTTTGCGCAAACAGGGTGATTTTTTTCGACAGCTATGTAGACGGTTGTGACAATTATTTCAAACGCCTGGAATAGCTGGCCTGGCGTCAATTTCATTAATGGGCCCCTGCACGTTCATTTCCCTCTTCTATCTTTTCGGAATTTCGCTATATTTATTGCAACCTGAAACGCAACGCCTGGTTGCCTAAACCCTTGTCAAT
>JAGWTK010000418.1 GCA_028876035.1 Bacteroidota bacterium | reverse complement strand
AACGAAACTGGCAATGTAATTTTTCCAGCGTATACCTCCCATAAAGTTGATAAACCATCTCCACGCGGGGTAGCCATCGAATGCTCCGAGTAAACTCGCGTGGTGAAAGCCCAGCCAGCCGCCTTTGCCATTTTCGATGTAATCCTCCAGCGCACGGGCACTGCTATCTGGCCATCCATAGGGGGGATAATCCAACTGGATAAAAAGCTGGTAGTGTGAAAGCCGCGCTTTTCCAATATACTTTGCGTGATCAATATAGTTGATCGTAAAGCCGCTGTCAACAGCCAGCTGGTCCAGCCATTTTTTTGCTGCCTGAGAATAAGCGATATGATGGCCACCGCTTTCGGCCAATGCCAGCACGGAAAACCTTTTGGCCGGCTGTGCGCAGCAGACGATACTACAAATAAGTGCAAAGAGAATGGTGCAACAGTTCTTCTTCATGATGCGTACGTCTTATCAGGACCAGCTGCGCCGGAGGAAAGCCAGCACATTGCCGTGCAAAATGTACTCAATGTCTTTTTCACTGTAACCCCGCTTTTCCAAAATAGCCGTCATTTTTTGCATGCCGGCAATGGTATCGATATCGGCCGGGCATTGTTCCTTTCCAAAGGCGCCGTCGAGATCGGTACCAATCGCAACATGCCTGCAGTTGCCGGCAATCTGGCAGATATGGTCCATATGATCTACCACGCGGTCGAGGGTACATTGCATATTTTGCGGTGTTGACTTCCCTCTTTCCCATCCGGGTACTATCATCCATGCATCGAGTGCAGCACCAATGACTGCACCGCGTTCGATGAGCACGCGGATCATATCATCGCTGAACTGCCGGTTGTGATCCACCAGGCTGCGGCAATTGTTATGACTGGCCCATACCGGCCCGTTGAAATGATCCATTGCCTGCCAGAATGCATCGTCGCAAAGGTGGGTGGCGTCAAGGATGATGTTCAGTGTTTCCATCTTTTTCAGCAATGCAATACCATTCTCACCCATCTTACCGGTTGCATTTGTTCCGTTGGCATAGCGTCCGGGGCCGTAATGAGCGGGTCCCAGCGCCCGCAGTCCGTACGCATAAGCAATATCAAGTTGGTCTACCGTCACCAGCGAATCGGCGCCTTCCAGGCTGAGGATATAACCGACAGCCTTTTTACCGGCAACATTTTCGGTTGTCCAATACCGTAAGTGCGCTTCAAGTCCGGCCAAATCCCTGATTTGTATCATCTCACCACAGCGTTCCATCTCACGGTACCAGGCGAGTTGTCCCTGTGTTTGTGCCCAGGCCTGTGCAGGTGAATGCCAGCCGGCTAATGGGCTGTCCGGCGCTACAAACCTTGCAATCTGTGTAGCCACCACCAACCCGATATCGCCTTTGCGCAGGGCATCGAGAGAAACGGTGCCGTTACCGCGATCGGGTTTGTCTGTCATCCCTGCTTCGCGTTCCCGAATGCTGTGTACCGGCTGTGTAAGGTCGCGGTTCCATTCGAGCGCATTCATGGCAAGGTCGAGGTGGATATCTGTAATAAACATGCGCTGTTGTTTCAATCGATCATGAAAATATAGCATTGTTTTGAAAAGGCTAAGTTTACATTTGAGAACAGTATAAAAACCGGATTATTTATGAAGGGCATGAAAAGACTATTGTTTGCGGGCAGCCTTTTATTGACAGGTATGCTGTCGGCGCAGGAACGGTATACGGTGGCCAATTTGCATTCCCATAACGACTATGAAAAGGCGTTTCCATTTACGGAAGCCTGGAACAATGGGTACGGTTCAATTGAAGCCGATATCTTCCTGGACAAAGGGCGGTTGATAGTGGCGCATGATACCGTTCAAATGAAACGTGGGCGCACCCTGGATTCCTTGTACCTCGACCCGCTGGCGCTGCGCATCCGGCAAAACCAGGGCTTTCCCTATGCCGATCATAACCGCCGGCTCCAGCTGCTGATCGATATCAAACGGGATTCGGTGGAAGCAATGAAAGTACTTACCGAAAAGTTGCGCGCTTACCCTGATATTATTCAAAGCAACACGTTGCAGGTGGTGATAACGGGTAATCGTCCACCGGTAACCACCTGGTCCGACTATCCTTCTTTTATATGGTTTGACGGGGAGCTATACCGCGATTACCCTCCGGCTGCAATGTCGAGGATCGTGATGATGAGCGACGATTTCAAAACCTATGCGGGTTGGAATGGCAAGGGAATATTTACCGCTGAAGAAACAAAGCGACTCGATAGTATTTGTGCCAAAGCCAGGCGTTTTCAGAAAAAGATTCGGTTTTGGAATGCGCCGGATAACCTCAACGCCTGGTATGCCTTTATGCGCTTAGGTGTTGATTACATCAATACAGATAAAACAGCGGCGGCTGCCAGCTTTATGCGGCAACTGCCCAAAACGACGTATACTTCAACGGAAACATATTCGCTGTACCAACCCAGCTATCGCAATGATGGTGCCGCGGGTAAAGTGAAAAATATCATCCTGCTGATTGGAGATGGTACCGGCCTTCCGCAATTGTACAGTGGATATACAGCCAACCACGGACAGCTGAATATTTTCAACATGCATTTCACTGGTTTGTCGAAGACCAGTTCGTACGATAGTTATATTACCGATTCTGCGCCTGGCTCCACGGCTTTTTCTTCAGGAGAAAAAACAAATAACCGCGCAGTGGGTGTAGACCATACCGGAAAAGCACTCACGCTGCTGCCTGCTCTATTGGCAAAAAGGAAAATCAAGACGGGACTGCTGACCACGGGTGATATAACGGATGCAACGCCGGCCGACTTCTATGCCCATCAGTCCGAGCGAACTGCTTCCCGCGCCATCTTTAAAGATCTTTTGCAATCCGAAATCGATATCATCGCGGGTGCAGGAAACGATTCGCTGCGCCACCAGCTTCTTGCCAGCACTGCAGGTAGATACAGGATTGCACACAACCTGGATGCTGCAACCAAATATCCGGCTACGCCCTGTATCATTGCCGATAGCACTGCGGCTTTATCGATTTTACAGGGACGTGGTCATTGGCTGGGCACCGCATTCGACAAGTTGGTAAAAAGGTTGTCGGACAATGCCGCCGGATTTTTCCTAATGGCAGAAGCAGCACAGGTGGATCACGGCGGTCATGAAAACAATTTACCCATGGTAGCAACTGAAGTGATGGACCTGGACCAGCTGGCAGGCAAGGCAATGCAGTTTGCCGACAGCAATGGAGAAACCCTGGTGGTTGTAATTGCTGATCATGAAACAGGCGGACTGACGCTCACCGATGGCAATATTGAAAAAGGCTATACTGCCGGGCAGTTTTCTACCATTGATCATACAGCTTTGCCGGTTCCGGTATTTGCATATGGTCCCGGCGCGCGGTTGTTTACCGGTGTCTATGAAAACACCGCGGTATTCTTTAAACTTCTATCGGCCCTGGGTATGCGCAAATAAGTTACAGTTTCATCAATTTTGATTGTGTGGTTTTACCGTTGATGGTTGTTTGGAGGTAGTAAATTCCTTTTGTTAGAGAAGAGAGATTGCCGAATGGAATAAAATTAGTGCCGGCCTGCACGCTGGCAG
Organism: Bacteroidota bacterium; assembly: GCA_028876035.1. Taxonomy (GTDB): domain Bacteria; phylum Bacteroidota; class Bacteroidia; order Chitinophagales; family Chitinophagaceae; genus JACMLD01. Next base: position 393 of record JAGWTK010000418.1, on the reverse strand, counting down.
AACCTTCGCGCACCAGTTTGCCGGTGGCATCCATGATCCTGATGCCCAGGCTTCCGCGAGCTTCTGCGGTGGTTCTAACGGTTACCGCATCGATAAAAGGATTCGGGTAAACACTGAAATCAGGTCCGGTAGCATTCAAGCGAACCGATACAACACTGCTGTACATAAATCCACCCTGGTTATTGATGAGTTTAACGCGATAGTACAGGTTGCCGGCAGCGGTAATATTTTGATCGGTGTATTGATAGGACGATTTTCCCGTCGCCGCAGACCTGCTGATAGTAGTGAAATGAATGCCATCGCTGCTGCGTTCAAGTTGGTATTCAAGAAGACCCTGCTCATTCTTATTGGTCCACTGCAGCAATATTCTGCTGTCCTGTAAACCCGCGCTCA
>JAGWTK010000417.1 GCA_028876035.1 Bacteroidota bacterium | reverse complement strand
GCGGACTCACAGAGGAGCTTAAGTGGGGATGCCCGTGCTATACAGAAAACAAGCGAAACATCGTACTCATCCATGGGTTTAAAGAATACTGCGCCTTGTTATTTTTTAAGGGTGCATTACTTGGCGATGACAAGAAATTACTGATTCAGCAAACGGAGAATGTGCAATCGGCCCGACAGATGCGTTTTACAAACGCAAAAGAAATCGGGAAACTCGAAAAAACGATAAAAGCCTATATCTACGAGGCAATTGAGGTAGAAAAAGCCGGACTGAAAGTAGCATTGAAAAAAACCTCCGACTATCCCGTACCGGAAGAATTTGAGCAGGTGCTTAAGAAAAACAAAGCCGCAAAAAAAGCTTTTGAAGGATTAACACCAGGCCGGCAAAGAGCTTATCTCTTTCATTTTTCACAGGCCAAACAATCGGCCACCCGCAGTGCCCGTATTGAAAAATACCTTCCAAAAATCCTGGCAGGAAAAGGGCTCGACGATTAAACCCAACAGGCATGGCAAGGTCGAACGGATATAAACCCGCCCCGTGCAAACCCGTGTTATCCTCAGGACCAAGTATCATTGCTCACTGGAGCAGGCATTCAAGACCCCGATGCTCTGCGATATCGCAAAGGTTCACACGGGGTTTTTGATAACACCCCAAGTAATCTATTGTACCGATGAGGCCGACTGGGGAATACCCGGCTCTTCCAAAAAAGTATTTGCTGCGAAATCCCTCACCCAAAAAGGAGGCTGGTTTTCCACCGACAAAGTCATTGAGCGCATAGAGAACAGCTACTGGAAAATTGAAGTAGGTAATTTCCAATCCTGGATAATGGGCTTTACTAAATTCGTGGGAGAATGGTCTACCCAGGAAGTGGAATCCAATCAAATCCTGGTCACCTACACCTATACACTTCACTCAAACATCCCCTTATATTATCCCCTGAACTGGCTATTCACCAAAATCTACTGGCGCATCTACATGAAGCATGTGCTCAGGAATATTCAACACATGATAGCACAGAACGAACCCTTTCTCTTCCCCTCGCCTCAGCGGTCAAATAAACGCTGACGCTGGTTTTGCTTTTTTACATTTTAAATTTTTACTTTCCCATCCTCTTACCCCTCACCCCTCACCTCTTACCTCTTTCCACTCACCTCTTACCTCTTACCACTTACCACTTCCTCTTGCTTTTTACCCTCAGATCCCATCACTAAAAACCCATAACTTAGAACGCAGAACTTATATCATGCTCTACTTCACTCAACTCATCTATATCAAAGAAGGCGCGAACGACAGCTTTGAGCAATTTGAAACCGTGGCCATACCGTTGATTGCAAAATATAATGGACAGCTGCTGTTGCGTGTAAGGCCCGATGCGGCGCAATACATCGAACAACAGATGGACCCACCCTATGAAATTCATTTTGGATCATTCAACAGCGAGGCCGACTTCAGTGCATTCATGAAAGACGAAACCAGGCAGCAATTCCTGCACTTGAAAGATCAATCTATCCGCAACAGCCTTATCGTGCTGGGAAGCCGGTTATAGAGGAGCGATCTTGCCTGCCGGCAGCAGGCAGCCCACAGCTGATAGCCAATCGCCAATCGGCCGAATTCCAAAAATCCCCAACGAAGTCTATTGTACATTTTCCCGGTCATTCCTTAGTAATATTATGCTTGTTAACCTGTATCAAACTACACAAGTCAAGCCAAACATTGCTGTATGAAAAAACTCGCCTTCCTGTTGTATTGCTGTACCCCTTTGTTGCTCGCTGCACAAAACGCCAAAATTAAAATTGATATTGAACGGCCCATCGCCGAAATCGACCCAAAGATCTACGGTGTATTCATGGAACCCATTCATTTCAACGGGCGAAGAATGGGATTGTCCGACACCGTCGAATTCAATACACTCTATGGTCCATTGTATGATCCGAAATCTCCCAAAGCCGATGAGCATGGCTTCAACCGCGAGTACATTGATGCGATGAAAGAACTGAAAGTGTCCAACATGCGTTGGCCGGGCGGTAATTTCCTGATGGGATACGATTGGAAAGATGGCATCGGACCGAAAGAACAGCGTCCAACCCGCATCAATCTCGCCTGGGGCGGAACCGACAACAACCATGTAGGCACCGATGAATGGATGCAGCTCAACCAGGCCATCGGTAGTGAGAATATTGTTTGCGTTAATCTCGGCCTGGGCAATATTCTCGACGCCGCCTATTGGGTAGAATATTGCAATTACAAGGGCGGCACTTACTATTCTGATCTGCGCGCAAAGAATGGACACAAGGCTCCGTACGGCGTAAAGATCTGGGACCTGGGTAATGAAGTGGATGGCAAGCCCTGGGAACTCGGGCACAAAAACGCTGACGACTATGTTGAAATCGCGCGCGAAGCCGCTAAAGCGATGAAGTCGGTTGATAACAGCATTGATCTTGTAGGTTGCGGTTCTTCCTGGTACAGTACCAATCAATGGGACGACTGGAACAGGAAAGTGCTGATGGGCATCGGCGATAAAATCAAATACCTTTCCATCCACAGCTATTGGGAGAACTCACCCGATTACTACAGCTTCATGGGTGCAAGCGCAAACACCTTTGAGCAACGCATCAAAGTAACTGCCGGAGAAATTCAGGCCATCAGTGCAACGCAAGGTTACAAGAACCCGATTTATTTATCAGTCGACGAATGGGGTGCTTTTGGCAGAAACTTTATGTCGGTCCTCCCCATTGCCCAATCATTGAATTCATTTATTCGTCATGCCGATGTAGTAAAGATGGGCAATTTTACCATGATGACATCCCTGCTCTCTAACGATCCCCAAAAAGGCAATTATAAATCGCCGCTGTTCTATGCGTTCAAATTATTTTCAACCAACTGCCGCGGCCAGGCACTGGATACCTACACCGTTTGCGATACCTTCAACACTGATAAATATAAAGGGATTCCTTACCTGGATGTTACTTCAACGTATGCAGCCAGCGACAACACAGTTTATATTAATGTGGTGAACCGACACAAGGACAAGGCCATTACAGCAGATATCCTTAGCACCAGCGGCAATTTCAATGGCAATGCAGAAGCCAGCGTGCTAACATCCTCCAACCTGCAGGAGGCATTCAGCTACGACAAACAACAGCAATACCTGCCCGCAAAACAACCCGTAGCTACAAAGGGAAATGCACTCAGCTTTAGTTTCCCGGCCCATTCGTTCACACAAATCAAGGTAATGGTAAAACCCAAATAGCGCTTATTGCAGCGCAGCAATTTGTTCGAATTCATCACCCAGTTTGCCCGTCAGGCTTTCGAATATGCGGAAGTACTGCTGGTAAATTGGGTGATTTTTTTCGGACGGTTCGTAACGTTGGCCTACTTCAATTTGCCCCGCTGCCTCATCCAGCGATTTATAAATACCCATGTCGGTGGCGGCGAGCAGAAATGTTCCGGCGCTAACGCTGTTTACGTTCCTTGCTACGTCCACTGTTTTATTGAACATATCGCTCAGCATCTGCGCACAGAAGGGGATGGTGGCAAAACTTCCGTTGACGGAGATACTGCTGATCGAACGGTGCTCCTGCATCATTTTACCGATGCTGTATATCTCATACAAAATGCCTTCAATCGTTGCCCTTATAAAATGTTTGCGTTCATGTTTGATATTAATACCGAAATACATTCCCCTCGCATCGGGATTCCAGATGGGCGCCCGTTCTCCCAGCAGGTAAGGTAGAAACAACAATCCTTCCGACCCGATGGCCACATTCATCGCTTCATGGAACAAACTATTGGCACTCGTATCTGCATCGAACAGCAAGCCCGTGTCGCCAAATTGCTTCTGGAACCATTCAAATACACAACCACCGCTATTGCTCGGTCCGCCGCTTACATAACAGTCTTCCGTAATGAGGTAATTGAAGACCCGCTTCTTTTCATCTTTCAGCATTTTCCGGCTAACCATACGAACCGCACTGCTGTCCTCAATAGTAATGGTAGCG
>JAGWTK010000416.1 GCA_028876035.1 Bacteroidota bacterium | reverse complement strand
CTCGTACTTGACACGATCCTCTAATGGCATATCTGACCCATCATTACTTTCGTCTGTACAAGGGTACTTCGTGTCAAAATATTCCTTGTAAACTTCCAGCGTAGGTATAAGTGCCTTTACTTCGCACTTGAAAAAAATGTTATCCATACCGTGGTTACCGCCTATCCCGGCGGTGGGGGTGTTAGTTATATTTGATTGATTAGGTTGACTATCTTGATCCCCTGCAGCTTTGCAATTCTAAGTTCCTCGATCATGCCCGGTGACTTATGCGTTCCCGTGAGCCACAACTCCTGCACATTCCCGGTCTTTAAAACATGAGCATTCCACATCATACCCTTGACACGTTCATCTTCTTCGTGATCCCTCAATGCCGACACATAGGCGTAGTAAGGGACCATAGGAACCACTTTTGGAAAAGTGTTAGCTATCGCACGAATAATTCGTGATATATCCTTTAGGTTGCCTTCCACGTCTCCAGAAATTGGGTGGGCGATGTATACTGTTTTCATTGTTGACTTTTAAAAGAGCCGGCCGTCCTCATTTATTTTCTACTAACCCGCAGGATTTACCGGTCCTGTTTTTTTGTGGCTTTAAAAAATAACCAGCCGGCTCAAGTTCTTCGCTCTTCCAGGCATTTCTTTATAAAGTCGGGAATCGCCGCAGCATCATCCACTGTCCGGACCACCATCGTAATCCCGTTGCCGGCTTTCACGCGCCGCAGAAAGGCCAGCTGCTCCTCGCTGAGCTTATCCTTTCCAACCTTAACCTCGCAGGCAACAAACCGGCCGGTCGCGCGATGGAAGCCGATGACGTCGCTGATCCCGGGTGTGGAGCTGTTCTTCCGAAAGCGTTTGATCTTTGGGTCATATACCCCGCCATTGTTCTGGCGCCAAGCTTCGACACCGGCCAGATGCAACATCCGGATGCATTGCTGGGTGAGCGCGTTGGTGATTGTTGTCGATGCCATCAGCAGTAGAACCAGGATCTGGCCACCCGCATATCAAGGTAGCCGGGTTTAACAGATTCGCGTTGTACCTCGCTGGACTTGCGACGGGCTCTGATATTTACCTCCCGTTTAATCGTAAGGCCATGTGTTCTGCAGATCGCGTTGATATTCGACTGGGTGCAGCCTATCCGTGCAGCCAACTGCTTTGCGGTTAAATCCGGGTTTTCAGCAACTACCTTCCGGCGATACTCCGCCTGGACGTTTTCTTTTCTTCTTTTTCTACTTATCATCTGTAGGGGGATTGTAATTGTTTTTGTAATTCTGATTTTTGATAATCTGCTTTCTGGCCATATCTTCATCGTCAGATCCAACTCTATTTTCAGAAAGTTGATTTTTGAGGTTACTTAATGCACCGGCAAGGCCATCGATCTTATCGGTGCTGTCTCTCTTAACTTCATACCCTTTTTTTTCGTTCCATACCATTTCAGTATGGTTTAGCGAGCTGCCGCTGATTTGATCTTCGATCTGCCGAACATCAGCATCTCGATATTCGTCGCCGGCCCGCTTCCGCTGAAGCCAGTAAGCATCCACAATTGAGCTGATAACCTGTATGTCTACCCGGTCAAGAATTCTGACTTCAGGACTGAACTGCCCTTTTTTAGCCATCGCGAACATCATCACGTAATCTTCAAGGCGAAAATTGCCGCACTCCTCCAATAACATCGATGCTGCTTCAATCATCTGGTCTTCGTTCATATTTCTGACCACATTTACCGATGAACAGAAATCTTTAACAAGCAAAACCAGAACACCGAGCATTTTTTTCCTTCCTTCACTATGGATCAGCTGGCTAATGGGCGGGTAACGAGGGATGGAAATAAAACTTGGCCGGCCTTGTGGCATGAGATCAGTGGTCATGGAAATCAGTTCCATTTTCGCCTCAGACTTCGTCGCAGGGAGCTCTAAGCTAACCAGGCATTGCATTAATTTTTGAGAAAATGCTGCTGGTGTTAACATCAGCCCCCGTTGCTGGTTGTTCCTTTTTTCTAGCTGATTCATTTGCAATCTGATTGAATTGTGATAGCAGGTTTGGAATAGAAAAGTTGTCACGCATCCACTGATCCTTGTCGTACGCCTTGCGCAGAAAAAATGAGAATGCCCCTTTTAAATTGTCCTCATTCCATTCGAATTTTTTTGCCGCGGCCCGAGCCTTTAAGAAATCGTAAATCTTTGCCAGGCAACCCATGTCCTTTGCTTGATAGGCATAGGTGGACCCATTGTTTTTTGAAGCATAGAACTCATCCCACGTAGCGACAAACGGTTCCCAGAAATCCCTTCCCTTATTTTTGGAGCGAGGCGGCTTGCCGCCCGCACCAGTGTTTTGTTTAGTTTTCCTTTTATTTAGTTTATTATAGTCTGAAGGATTGGTTCCCGGATTGGCTGTAAGATTGGTTCCCTGATCGGTTGTAACATTGGCTGTAATTTTTACAGCCGTTTCTACAACCAATTCGTAGATACCGAACGCTCTTTTTGATTTTCCTGATGTGTATATAAGCAGACCAGCATTGACTAAACTTTGCCTCCAACCGATTAGAGTCTTCTCATTGCAGTATAGAGCGGTGGTTAGTTCTCCGTTGGCGACTTGAAACGACGTGCACCAATTTTCCTGGTTACAGATGTCAACGAGCTCCATGTACAGGGCCTGTTCACCTGCTGAGAGGGCAAATCGTCTCCTCGTCTTTCTTAATAGCGAGCGAAAAAAGTATCCGTTCAATTCCATCCCGTGGTTCTTCACTTGATTTGTAATCCTGGCTTGTTGTACAGTTCCTTGAGGTATATCCGCATGCGTTTGAGCGGACCGGTCTTCTGCCTGATGATACCCTTCTCTTTTTCGATCCACTTTTCGATGACCTTCGGGTCGGTGGTACGATAATAGCCGCGGCTATCAGCTACCAAACCTATCACCAGGTCATTGCTGCGGATGTAGTTTATCATCAGGCGGAAGCGGCCGGGCTCTACCTTGTGGCCACATCCCAAGAGGTAGTCGATCACCTGCTGGCTTTTGATTGCACACTCCTCGCCGACTCTCATCTCCAGGAGGCTCACAATCGAAGGGACTACCAGCGCCTTCTCCATCTCATCAATCATCCCGTCTTTCATGGTTAGAATTTAGGTTGCATTACGAAAAAGGACCATCTTCCATGTCAATGTCGTCAATTTCATCAGACCGGTTTGCTGCAGGTAGACCAGTCATCTTTTCCCGAAGTTTTTCGGCAAAAGCCTCAGCTTGCCAAATTGTAACAGGAGCTGCTTGAATTGAATCGGCAGCTATTCGTGCTGTTGCTTCATCTACCGGATTGATTGCATAGATGGCAGCGGATCCATAATACTTTGTGAAGGCAGGTTGATTCTTTGTTTCAGGTACATCTACCCTTAACATGTTTGTTCCTGCAATATTTTGTTCCGTACACTTCCCGGCAATACGCTGGTGGCCAAACAGCTCCACAATGCACCATTGCTCAAACTTTGCTGTGTTGTTGTCCATGTTGTTTATTAAATTTTGATTGGGTTTACAGTTAACGTTTCAAGATTCACATAGCAGCCGCGGTATTCGATCAAACCCTTGCGCAGCAGCTTCCATAGGAGGTTACCGGCGAACTCAGCCAGTACACTGTTGATAAACAGATCCTGTCGGTCCAGTGCTTCAGCCATCGAGCAGCTGGGGCCTTGGTCAGCTTCTTTAACCTTCTTCAGCTGAGGAAATGCCTGCACGACGTTTGGCAAGGAAGAGACCGCATTTAACAGTCTGGCTGCACGTTGCGTGATTTTTCCGTTCGTACCAAGTATCACCTGGCCGGTCTGTTGCAGGTTGCCGATGTCCATCCAGTAATACTGTTTATCGGTAGGATGTTGACCCGCATTCTCAATCCTATATTTCGATATCTCCAACCTCGCCGCCGCCGAATCCACACAAGTAACCAGGATGTTGCTGGTCTTGAGTCCATCATATTTGCAGGGCATCGATGTGAAGGAGGTACCAAAAAACCGGTTTATGCGTGTAACCAGCACCT
>JAGWTK010000025.1 GCA_028876035.1 Bacteroidota bacterium | reverse complement strand
GTAAGATTTCGCCGGCGGGCATCACTGCGTTTGATGAATATGTGAAAAGTCTTCAGTCCTATCTCCGCAAATAGAAACAATAAAAAAGAAAACCCCTCCGCAATGGAGGGGTTTCTATTACCTCTGTTGAAACCTTAGAATTTTTAGTTTTTGATCAGCTTCACGTTCATTCTTTCGTTGCTGTTCACAATTACTTCCAGGAAGTAGATGCCGGTTTGAAGTCTGCTTGTGCCTTCGAGTGCAAAGCTGTTGGTACCAACACTACCGCGGGTTGTTCTGCGCACCACTTCAATACCATTGCTATTGGTCACTTTGATAACGATGTAGGCATTTTCGTTCAACTGTACATTTACTTTGATGTCGTTGATGGCCGGGTTAGGCGTAACGCTCAGTGATTGCAGTGTTTTAGTGCGGTACACTCGTACTACCAGTACTTTGGTATAGCTGACTTTGCCGTCCACATCCACTTGTTTAAGGCGGTAGTAAAGATCATTCTTGCTGAATACGCTGCGGCTAACGTCATCGCTGAACTGGTAGTCGCGTTTTACTGAAGAATTGGTCTGACCTTTTACACTGCCCACCGAAGAGAAGCTTACGCCGTCCGTGCTGCGTTCTACCTCAAAGCGATCGTTGTTGAGTTCGAATACGGTGGTCCATTTAATGTTCACCTTATCGTTATTGTACACAGCACCAAAGTCGGTAATTGTCACCGGTAATGAACCCTGAGACTGGAATGTAATCAATACAGTAGCAGGGTCAGAGCAAAGACCAAAGCTGTTACAAACAATATAAGTAAAGCTGGTGGTTTGTCCGTTGAAGCCGGGATTCGGCGTGAATGTAAATGTGCCGAAGCTGTTCAATACCACATTGCCATCGGGGGAGTTGGTAATAAGGGTGGCAGTAAGCGGACTGTTTTGCGGATCCATATCATTGGGCAATACATTACCCGAAGCAGTATGGCTGGCGCTGCCCCCGAAAAAGTCGTTTATGGCAACAGGAGGCTGCGTGCATCCGCCCGAAAAGCAGGTTGCTACCCCAATATTGAGTTCATCAATAGCGATGCGGTTATCACCACCAATGCCCTGGTAGTTGATGTATACACGGTAGCAGGCGGAAGCTGCAGCCGGTAATGTTTTATTGTAGGTATAAACAGTAGTGTTGTTGGCGCCGGTGAGTTCAACGCTGTCCAGCAGGCTCACGATATTGTCGTTACCATCAGTAAGGTATACCTTGATCCAGCGGCGATCGGTTACGGGCAGCGAAAACTTGTATTTGAACGACAGGGGCAGCGTGCCGCTCAGCGAAACTTGCGGAGAAATAATACCGGTGCGCTGCGTAGCAGTGGTCGTGTTGCCAGATACCATGGCACCGTCGCCTTCAATGGCCGGGTCCCATCCGCCATTATTGATTGCGAAGTCGGGGAACTGCCAGCAATGATTCTGCAGATAATCTTTTACTTGTCCCAGCGTAGCTTCCGGGCGGCTGTTGAAGTTCTCAGTGGTTTGTGCGAAAGTACCAAGTACAGCAATACACGCTGCAAAGAGTGTAACAATGCGTTTCATGATAGAAAATTTCAGAAGGTTAACAAAAAGTAATCCGGCACAGTGATGCATGGCATCAGGGAGGTATTTCGCAGGAGGGACAAGCAGTTATATCTTAAAAATAGAATGCCTTTGTGGAGGTTTTCCAGGAGTGTGTGCGGCGCACGAAGATTGGAAATAAAACAGGTGTTTTTATAGGCAGATCGGCAATCTTGGAGGTTTGAAGGGAATTGGTGCAGCCAGCATGCTGCGAAGGAATTTCGAAGGATGTGAGGGTAAAAGTAGTTAGTGAAGATGAGCTTTGCAAGTATTTCACAATTTTTTTTCCGGGCAAATCCGGTGGTTTTTCACTGCGTAATTTTGCGTAAAAAGCAGGATCAATTCAAACATTACTGATATTCATAGGTTAATAGTTTGGCAAACTCGCAAGTCATTTTTAGATTAAAGGTAGCCAGCGCCCGGAATCCATGGACATTATAAAAGTATCCCGCCTCAGTAAGCAATTCGGCTCCTTCAGGGCTGTTGATGGGCTCGATTTTTCTGTACAGGAAGCAGACGTTTATGGGTTCCTGGGGCAAAACGGTGCTGGCAAATCTACTACCATCCGCATGCTGCTAACCTTGATTGAGCCCGATGAGGGCCAGATCGAGTTTTTCGGCATGAACCTGCAGCATAAGCGAAAAGAAATTTTGCGGCAGGTAGGTGCTGTTATTGAACGACCTGACTTATATAAATACCTGAGTGCTTACGATAACCTGGCGCTGTTCGCCCGTATGAGCGGGATGAGGGTACAGCGAAAGCTGCTGATGGAACAGCTTGAAATGGTAGGCCTGGCTGATCGCCACCATAGCAGTGTCAAAACCTTTTCACAGGGAATGAAGCAGCGCTTGGGTATTGCCATTGCACTGGTGCATGACCCTGCGCTGGTGATATTGGATGAGCCAGTGAACGGTCTCGACCCGCAGGGAATTGCAGACATGCGTAACCTTATTTTGCACCTGAGCCGGAACTTAAAAAAAACGGTATTGGTTTCTTCACACCTGCTAAATGAAATGGAGCAGATTGCCACGCGCATGTTGATCATCGACAAAGGAAAAAAGATCACCGAAGGCAGCGTGCAGGAGCTATTCGATCCCGCCAAAACCGTTGTTGAACTCATCGTTCCGGACGGACCTGCTGCTGCTGCCCGATTAAAAGGCTATGGTCTACCTGTAAAGATCGAAGAGATCCATCCGCAAAAACTGCTCGTGCAGCTGCACCGTGATCTGCTGGCCCGGTTTAACCGCGACCTCGTAGAAATGGGAATACCAGTAAGTGCCTTCACCCCTGCAAATTCATTGGAAAAATACTTTTTATCCTTAACCGGCAATAACCAGCATGTGGCCAGTTTTACAAATTGAACTCTATAAAATCTTTCGCAAGCCCCGGACCTATATCAGCTTCGGAGCAATTGCCGCGATGGTTACCATTGTGCAGGTAGCGCTGAAATTCGACGGGCGGTCGTATATTGAATTTGTACTGGGAAGTTTGAAGGATAGCCTGGACATCCCTTACGATACGATCCTGAACGGTTATTTTGTTTGTTTCGTTATCCTTAACCTGCTCCTGATTCATATTCCTTTACTCATTGCCCTCGTGGCCGGCGATGAAATTGCCGGTGAAGCCAATATGGGTACGCTCCGGTTGCTGGTATCCAAACCTGTTACGCGTACGCAGCTGATGCTGGCGAAGTTTACAGCAACCGTTATTTATACTGCATTGCTGCTGGTTTGGATGGCCTTTCTGTCACTGCTGCTCAGCGTACTGATATTCGGCACCAATGACCTGGTGGTAGCCCGCAGTACGGGTCTTGAAATTATCAGCCGGAACGATGTTATGTGGCGCTACCTGGCGGCATTTGGCTATGCAACGGTAGCGCTCACAACAGTAGCGTCACTCGCTTTCCTTTTGTCGGTATTCGCCGACAATTCAATTGGCCCGATTGTTTCAACAATCAGTATTGTAATTGTATTTACCATTTTGTCTGAATTGCAAATTCCGCTTTACGACAGAACCGTAAAACCCTGGTTGTTTACCTCCCATATGCTGGGATGGAAAGGCTTTTTCTACCTGAAGACTGACGGGGAAGGCACCAGTATTGCCGGGAGTATTGAAAACCTCCCCGCAGTGATGAAGAGTATGGGTATCCTGCTCGCCTATATCGCGGCGTTTACCGGCAGTGCTGTTTACATTTTTAAAAGGAAAGACATTCTCAGTTAATCATGCCCGTTATGAAAAAAATCATCCTGGTACTGTTTCCGATTTTTATCGCCGGCTTTTTGCAGGCGCAGGATCCGGCCACACTCATTCAAAAAATAAGAGAGAAACTGGAGAAAGTGAATGATTATGAAGCGTCGGGAGAAATGAAAACCAATGTGAGTTTTATGAAAGTGCCGGCTGCCCAGGTGAAAGTCTTCTTTAAAAAGCCGGGCAAGCTGAAGATAAAGAATGAAAAGGGTATCTCACTCGTGCCTAAAGGAACGGTGAGCATCAGTCTTAACAATCTTTTCAGCGGAAAATTCCAGGCCCTCGACGGCGGCACAGACAAGGTGGCTGGCGTACCGGTAAGAATTGTGCAGCTCCTGCCCACCGATGAAAGCAGTGATATTGTACTCTCCAAACTATACATCGATCCGGTGCGCCTGCTGGTATTGAAAGCCAAAACCACCACCCGTGAAAGCGGTACCAGCGAACTCGAAATGAGTTATGGCAAGTATGCTTCCCTGGCTTTACCCGATAAACTGGTGTTTACATTTAATACACAGGAATACAAACTTCCGAAAGGTGTCACCTTCGATTACGACGATGGCACCAACAAAAACAAAGAGGCAGCTGCAAACCAGTCGCAAAAGGGAAAAATAGAGATTACCTACAGTGGTTATGCGATCAATAAGGGAATTGCAGATGAAGTATTCAGGTAAGCAGGAGCTTAATTGCCTTCCAGTTCGATATCAATTTTTTCATCTTCCGCGTTCGCGAGGAATTTATCCTTCATTCGTTTTAGCGGGTTGCGGTGATATTCTTCCCATTCCTGTCTTTTGCGGATAATATCTGCACAGGCAAAGATGGCGGCTGTAAAAGAAGTCTCATCTGCCTTATTCTTACCAGCAATGTCAAATGCGGTACCGTGATCGGGAGAAGTGCGCACGCCGCTGAGTCCGGCAGTGAAATTAACACCATTGCCCAGTGCAAGCGATTTAAAAGGAATCAATCCCTGGTCGTGGTACATAGCAAGGACTGCATCAAATTTTTCATGTTGTCCGCGTGCAAAAAAAGCATCGGCGCTGTAAGGTCCAAATACAATCACGTTGCCATTTGATTGTTTGAAGTCTTTGATGGCCGGACGAATGATCTGTTCCTCTTCTTTGCCTACCAAGCCCTCGTCACCAGCGTGCGGGTTGAGTCCGAGCACGGCAATTTTGGGTTTGTCGATGCCAAAGTCTTTTTGCAGACTCTCCTTTAAAAGCTGAAGTTTCGATATGATGATTTCCTTGCTGATGAACTTTGCGATTTCAGCCACCGGAACATGTTCAGTAACCAGCCCAACCCGCATGTTATCGGCCACCATCAGCATCAATACATCTTTTGCTCCGAAGAGATTTTTCAGATACGGCGTGTGACCGGTGAAATTAAATTCGGCGGTTTGCGAATTCTTCTTGTGAATGGGCGCTGTTACCAGCCCATCAATCTTTTTCTCTTTCAGCGCTGTGCCCGCAGCCAGCAGCGATTTGATGCCATATTGACCACCCAACTCGTTCAGGGTGCCCGGCGCAATGGCAATTTCCTCTTCCCAGCAATTGACGAGGGTGATTTGTTTGGGACTGATGCGGCTGAGGTCTTTTGTATTCTGGTAATTGAGGTTAAGTTCCGGAACTGATTTGCGGTAGAAATTGATCAGTTTGTTGGAAGCAAATACCACGGGGGTGCAAATTTCCAGCATCCTTGCATCAGACAATGATTTGATGATAAGTTCTGTGCCGATACCATTGATATCGCCGCAGGAAATTCCGATGACTGGTTTATTTGCTGGATGCTGCATAGTAGGCTTTTTGCAATGTTGCCAAAGGTACAATCTGCTGCCTATACCGCATAGCTTATTTTGAACGCTATGCAACTATGAACGGGTCCGTCCTGATTTCCGGTCATGTTTATTCCGGAAGCAGGTCCACGATGCCGGCCACCGTGTGTTGGTTGTTTTCATCCGTAGCCAGGAGCCGGTACTTCACCGGCAGATTCGTGTTAATGAGGTTATCTGTGTACTCAAACCGAAGAGACTTACCAGGTTCGCCTCCGGCATCCATGGCCATCAGGAATTCAAATTCACCGTTTCCGATGGCGCGCTCAATGGCAAAATAGGCGCCTTTTTGCGGTGCGCCGGCAGTCCAGCGTACAATTGCCTTGTGCTGTGTCCTTATTGCATGGAACAGCGATACCGAAGAAGAGAGGCCAGAGCTTGCCTGTATCGTAAAAGTGTCGGTTATGCAGGCATTGGTGCCCGCTGAATCGCTCACATAACAGGTATACACACCCGCTTTTTTGGGGACGAAGCGAACCGACTGTTGCCGGTTATTGCCTGCGTTTTCAAGTTCGCCCGACCAGAAATAACTGCCCGGCCAGGAAGCACTGAGTGTAACGGGTTTATTCAATACAGCCTGCAGGTTGTTATGACGGTTCACATCTTTCATGATCGTGAATTGATCCCGTACGATGCCGCTGTTGCCAATAAACTTCGCATCAAGGCGGTTGTCCTGGATTTCGAGGTACAGCGCGCCGGCTTCGCCGCCATTGCTGGTGCTTTGGTTGCGGGTATAAAAAACCGGATAGCTATTGCTGCTGCTGGCATTTACCTGTCCGGCTGATCCCGCCACCACATATACAGTACCGCGTTTCAATACAGTATCAATGGTAAAGTAGGGGCAGGAACCGGTAGCTGCATTGGTATCCATCGAAGCCCTGTTGCCTGCCGAGCCGTCGTAACGGGCACTGGAACGACTGAGCGCTACGCCGCCAGGAACGGTGCCATTGTTGAATGATTCTGAGAAACCGATATGATCCCTGATCAGGTAGCTGCGTTCGTACACATGGCTGTGGCCGGCAAGCACGAGGTCGACCCCAAAGCGCTCAAGGATAGGCGTTATCTTCCGGCGGATAGCGATGAGATCACCCTCCTGGTCGGAATGGTGCGAGCCGTTGGTATAGGGTGGATGGTGCATACAGGCGATTGTCCATTTGTGCTTGCCCACATTGGCAGCGAGATCGGCCTTTAACCACAACGCCTGTTCACCATTCGTGGTATCGTCATACAAGTGGCTGCCACCATCGATGCCATAAGAGTCGAGCATGATGAAATGGGCATTGCCATAATCGAAGGAATAATAATGGGGTGTGCCACTGGGCAGTCCGCCTGATTCACCTTTTGTTGGTACCGTGAAAATAGTATAGTAGGGAATGTTGTGGTCAACGGCGCGGCCTTTATCATTGGCATATTCGTGGTTGCCCGGTACTGGGAAAACCACGTGGTTGTCGAACAGGTTATTGTTGTAGATATTGAAGAAATGAAGATTGTGTTCCGTTTCAGTGCCGGCGTTGTAGGCGTTGTCGCCCAGGAACAGCAGTAACTCGGCGCTGGCACTGCCTTTCAGCCGGAGATAATTGTCCCTTGACAGTTTTTGCACTGTGGTGCCGGTTCCGGGGTCTCCCAATACGCCAATCCTGATGGTACGCTTGGTAGTGGCAGGCGGTGCGGTATTAAAATTATTGCGGTAGCTGCCTTTCAGAATGGAGTTGCGGGTACCAATTGCATAAAAGTAACGGGTATCTGGCTTGAGACCGCTGATGCGAACGATGTGATCTGTAGTGGCTTTCTTGTCACTAACGGACAGCCCTAAACGGTTTTCAGCAATTCCATAGATCACCCTGGATGTAACAGGGGCGCTGGTGGTCCAGCGGATCGTGATGGCATTGGGGGTTACCATCTGCAGGTAGGGCCCATGTAACACATCGGGTTCGTTCACGGTGAGTGCGTTTACGGGCGAACCCGGCAACGCTGGCGCTGGCTTTCCCACTACTTCCATATCGAAGGCAAGATCGTGGCTTTGCTGCGACGACTGGTGTACTTCAACCGCAATGGTATTTGAACCGCTGATAAAGTTGCCGGCGGGAATATCGAAGCTGGTGATCGCATTCCCGTTTTCTTCTGCCCATTCCGCCAACGCTGCATAGCCCGAGCGGTTTTTCAGGTTAAACCGGCCGACTTCTTTGCCGTTTACATAAATGATGGCACCGTCGTCGATATAGGCGTTCAACCGGATGGTGGCAAAGAATGAAATATCTGTGATAGTGAAAGTCTTCCTGAAATAGCTGGTGATGTATTTCTTATCGGGATCTTTGCCAAAAGAAAGGGTGGTACGCTCTTTATGATTTCCATAACCCAGTTCAGCAGGACCGGATTTCCACCCGGCATCGCTGAATGCAGCGTCCTGCCATCCTGCAGGAGCGGCCATTCCGCGATCAAAATATTTCCAGCTGGATCCGAATTTTACAAAGCTGGTATCTGCTTTTGCGGTAGTCACAATCATTAACACAAGCGTGCAGCAAAAAAGCCGTTGGAGTAGGTTCGACAGTTTCATATTTTCTATTGTATTCCGGTGGTCATCCGTTACACCGGAAACCGGGTTAAATGTAGCCAATAAACCTGTAGGTTTCCGGGAGATGGTTACGGTGTCTGCTACAGGATTGATTTAAATCCGTTAAATTCAATTTTTTTTGGAACTTATTTCAGCAGGCGACTGCACAAAATTAACTGAAACATTATTTTACGATATCGCTTCTATTGCTGATGGCCTATACACAACTGGGGCATCATGTTGCAGACCGTATCGTACAATGGCAGCTCCGGGAGCTGGCTTTTGAACTATGGGTTAAAACAGCGCCGGCAGATAGTTGCGAATCCATAAGCTGGGAAGAACATAAGCAGGACATTCGTTGGGAAGAAGAAGGGAAAGAGTTTTCGTTATATGGAAAGATGTACGATGTAGCGAGGATTGAACAGCAGAAAGGAAGAACGATTATTTATTGTATTGCCGATTCGGGAGAAGATGAATTGCTGGATCAACTGGCCTTGCATACCAGCAGCAGGCAAAACAGCAAAGCTGTCCGGATCGCTTGTTTCTTTTTTTTATACCATGAGGTCCCGGATGGCGGCATCGCCGTTCCGGTTCAACCTGCCGATACGATAGCATTTTCGCGATTTGAAACGGCGCTCGTCTCGAACGATCGCGGCATCCTGGCACCTCCGCCAAAAGCATAGTCCCCATTTTTTATTGTACCTCGTTTCCTTCCGGCTGCATCTGCAGCAGGGATTATTTATTCTATTTAATTGTTTTGAACCATGCGTGTTGTTATTATAACCGTTTTCTTTTTTATTGTCTCGTCCAACCTGATCAATGCCCAGGATTTATTACGTGGAATAATTGTGGAAGCCGCAACCAATAGTCCGGTCGAAGGTGCCACCGTTTCACTCCCTGGCCGTGAAGCCGTTAAATCAGCCAGGAACGGTTCATTTACGCTTCCGTGCACAAAGAATACCGTGCTTACGATTACTCATATTGGCTACAAGTCTCAAACAATAGTGGTTACGGGCTGCGCTGAGACCGTACGTATTGAACTTACAACCATTGGTCAATTGCTGAATGAAGTTGAAATCACGGCCATCGCAGGCCGGAACAAATCGATTTTATACCAGCCTGTTTCGATCACCAAATTGTCATCAACCGAGTTGAGACGAGGCCAGGGCGTTTTCCTCGATGACGCTATCAACACCAATGTACCGGGCGTAACGATGCAGCGAAGGGGTGTTTTATCCGGACAACAATTCAATATCCGCGGCTATGGGAATGGCAGCGGTGGTACCGGGCGAATCAACAGCAATTTCGACGGACAAGGGTATAAAGTTTACCTGAACGGAATTCCGGTAACCGACGCCGAAGGGATTACTACCATGGACGATATAGATTTTGGATCTGTTGGTACGGTGGAAGTAACCAAGGGGCCGGCCGGTACATTATACGGACTGGCTGTTGCGGGTGTTGTAAATATGAATACGATTCAGCCACCAAAAGGCAAAACATCGGTAGCCCAGGAAGTGCTGTTGGGTGGATACGGACTGCAGCGTTTTACTACCCGCTTTCAAACTGCCGGCGAACGATCTTCCTTGTTGTTGAGTTATGGGCACCAGCGGACAGACGGATATACCCAGCACAATAGTTCGAAAAAAGATTTTCTCAGTTTGGCCGGCACTTTTTCGCCCGATGAGAAGCAAAGCATCAACTATTACTTCGGCTATACGAACAGCTACGATGAAAGAAGCGGAGAGCTGACCATTGCACAATACAATAACAAAGACTATTCGGGTAATATCGAATACATCAAAAGAAACGGGCATTCTGAACTGAACAGTTTCAGAGCAGGTGTTGGCCATAGTTATGCGTTCAGTAAAAATGTGTCTTTACAGGCTTCCGTATTTGGTTCGGGCATTACCAGCAATGCGAGTTCAGCGGCGGGGTGGACAGACAAAGACCCGGTAAACTACGGGTTCCGGGCAGTGTTGTCGACAACTGTTCTCAATAAGAATGGATTCGTGCTGAGTGGTATCACCGGGGCCGAAGGGCAAAGGCAGGTAGCGCAAACCATCGGGTACAGCATGATCGATCCGCAGGGTAGTGCACATGCATGGAAATTGGGAGATCCCTATTTTGTCATCGGGAGCACCACCGCTGGTGCTAATGGCATTACAGCGAATAAATATACCATGTCGGCGACTTCCTCCTTTTTTACGGAATGGACCCTGCAGTTGCCGCATGAATTTTCTGTTACAGCCGGAATTGGTATCAGCCGCATGCGCATCGATTTGAAAGATCGCTTTTATGTAGCTGCGAATACAAAGCCAACCGAGTTTGATACTTCCTATAAGAATATGGTATCACCGCATTTTGCGATCAATAAAGTATTCTCAAAATCAGTCTCGGCTTACTTTGCTTACAGTCGTGGCTACAAAGCGCCGGTTAGTTCCTACTTTTTTATTCCTTTTGTGACCGCGGCACCTGGTACTACCGGGGTCATCAACCAGCAATTAAAACCTGAAAACGGAAATCAATTTGAACTGGGAACAAAGGGCGCCCTGGCCGGTGGCCGCGCCAGTTACCAGCTGGCTTTGTTCCGCGCCGATTTCTCGAATAAGATGACCGCCGTGAATGTATTGAATACAGCAGGCACATCTACCCTGTATACCTATGTGACCAACGGCGGAAGCCAGGTGAACCAGGGCATCGAAGCATCGCTGCGTTACCAGCTAATAAAATCCGACAAAGGTTTCGTTTCCGGTTTCACACCGTTTGTAAACCTTGCCTGGTCTGATTTCAAATATTCGGATTATAGTTTTCGCTACAAGGGCGTGGTGTTGAAAGACTCTGTTGTGAACTACGACGGGAAAGCAGTAGCCGGCGTGGCAAAATTCGCAGGCAGTGCCGGGTTTGATCTCGAAACGCGCATCGGCTTGTACGCGAACATGAGCTGGTTGTACAAAGACGGGTTCCCGATTAGTTCCGACGGACTGAATCGCACCACGAGCTATCACCTGCTGAATGCGAAACTTGGGTTCCGTTCGAAACTATCGGCCCATTTTGATCTCGATGTATTCGCCGGACTTAACAATATTACCGGAACCCAATACCCGATGATGGTTTTTGTGAACCAGCTGCCGGATGCCTACCTGGCTGCACCTTTGAAGACAGATTTTTTTGGCGGAGTGAACCTAAAATATAATTTTTAACAGCAGTACAGAATAATGCAAGCATTTCAGTGCTACAAATCATAAAAAATATGCAGAAGATTTTTTGCTGCCTGGTAATTGTTGCGCTTCTTATAAGTGCCTGTAATTTCCAGGGACGGCGCGATAATGCCAACAAGAGCGGCATGCGGGTCGTTTGTTTGTCTAAACAGCTCACCGAAATGATGTTTGCCCTGGGACATGGGCATAATATTGTAGCGGTTGATTTGAGCAGTACTTATCCCGACAGTGCAAAGCTGATTAAAACGGTGGGTTATCATCGGTCGCTGAACCCGGAAGGAATTATTGCGATGAACCCCGACCTTGTCATCCACAGTAACGATATTGGTCCGGACAACGTACTCCCACAGATCACGAAAGCGGGTTTAAAGGTGAAGGCATTTGGAGGGGCCAATACCATCGACAGCGCCCGGCTGCTGTTAAAAGAACTGGGCGCCTATTGGGGAGAAGAGAAAAAGGCAGATTCCATTCTATCGGTGATGGACAAGCGCATGGTAGACGCGGCAGACACTCTTAAAAAACTTGACCTGAAGGATTCAATCAAAGTCATGATTATTCATTTTGGCCTGCGCAACAACAATTATTTTGTTATGAGCGGACGGAATGGTCCGGGTGATAAAATGATAAGACTTGCAGGCGGCACCCCGGCTTTGTACGATGGCAAAGGTGCGCGCGAGATGAGCCCGGAAGCAGTAGCGCTGGCCAACCCCGACGTGATCATTGCGACTGATTTTGGGTACGACCGCATGGGCAGCATGGACAAGTTTATCAGCTCAGTGCCGGGTGTTGCGCTTACCAATGCAGGTAAGAACCATCGGATCGTTCGGTTTGAAGAACACGATATTGTTTATTTCGGACCAAGATCCGGCGATAATATTATTCAACTTATTCACCTGCTGCACCCGGTTGCCGATGCTGCGAAAAAGTAAATGGTTCTTTCCGTTATTACTGGCATTGCTGACTGCGGTGGCACTGGTGGCCATTGCAGCGGGGGCTGTCCACATTGCACCTGCAGACATGTACCAGGGTATGCGGCATTTTTTATTACACCAGCCTTTGGAAGGCATTTATGAAAATGTTTTCCTGCAACTGCGTTTGCCACGGGTTTTGCTTTGTGGGATGGCGGGTGCAATATTGGCGGCCAGCGGTGTATTGATGCAGGGTTTGTTCCGGAATCCCATTGTTGAACCCGGCCTTGTTGGTACCAGTTCGGGTGCAGCCCTGGGTGCTTCGCTGGTATTTGTGATGGGTGCTGCGATCAGTCCGGCCCTCAAATCCTGGACTGGTCCCTTTCTGTTGCCAGCAGTGGCGTTTGCCGGTGCGTTACTGGCTACCGGTGCTGTATATGCGCTTTCAAGGAAGGCAGGCCGGGTTTCTGCCGTGTCATTGTTGCTGGTGGGTACGGCGGTCAATGCGGTTTGTTTGAGTGGAACGGGGTTAATGAGTTATCTCGCCCGCGACCCGCAGGCCAGGAGTATTACTTTTTGGAACCTTGGCAATTTCTCCGGTGCGTCCTGGCTGCAGGTTGGCATCACTGCGCTGGTACTATTGCTGTTTGCGGCATTGGCCAGGCGATATGCCAAGGATTTGAACACTTTATTATTGGGTGAAGAGGAGGCCGGCTATCTTGGGGTTGATACAGTGAGGCTGAAAAGAAAAATATTGGTGGCCTGTGCGCTTTCGGTGGCGGTGGTAACGGCTTTCGCGGGCGTGATTGCTTTTGTAGGTTTGATTGTACCCCATATTTTACGGCTAGTGGGTGGCAGTGACAACCGGCGGCTATTGCCTGCCTCGATGATTGGCGGTGCCATTGTTCTTTTGCTGGCGGATTTGTTGGCAAGGGTGCTTCTCGCGCCTGCCGAATTACCGGTTGGCATTATTACTTCTCTTGTGGGCGGACCGGTATTCATTATTCTTTTACGAAAAACATATAGTTTGCCCCAGGGTGAACAATGACATGCTACAAGTAGAAGATATATCGGTAAAGGTGCATGGTAAATTCCTGTTACGCGGGATAGACGCTTGTTTTCGTCCGGGGGAGATTACGGTGATTCTTGGTCCGAATGGCTCCGGTAAATCAAGTTTTATCAAAGCGGTGTCGGGTATCGGAACACAATCCACAGGCCGAATCATGTATGACGGAGTTCCCATAAGTAGCTATTCTAAAAAAGCACTCTCCAAAAAACGCGCGGTTTTTAGTCAGCATTCCCCTTTAAACTTTCCTATGCTGGTAGAGGAGGTGGTGATGATGGGCAGGTATCCTCATTTCGATTCGGTACCAGGAAAGCACGACCGGGCGATATGTAATGAGCTCATCCGGTGGATGGACCTTGAATCCCTGGCGGGCCGCGACTATCTCACACTCAGCGGCGGCGAGCAGCAACGGACCCACCTGGCGCGGGCACTGGTGCAATTGTGGGAACCACCTGCTGAAGGTGCCCGTTACCTTTTTCTTGATGAACCAGTATCCAGTCTGGATATACGGCACCAGCACCATTTATTGACAATTGCGAATCGGCTGGCGCAGCAGGATTTTGCGGTGATTACCGTTTTGCATGATATTAACCTGGCGATGCAATATGCTCACCGGGTCATGCTGTTTAAAGCAGGGAGCTTATTGTATGCTGGTTCACCTGCGGATGTCATCACGCCGGAGAACATCCAATGGGTGTTTGACATATCATCTACTATTGTTGACCGCCCCGGTTCAAACTGGAAAATCGTCACATTCGGGTAAAAACCAATCTAAGGCTGGAAGTCGCTGCGCCAGGGGTATGCGGCCAACAAAATTCCTACGCAGAACTGCCTACGTAGTTGAGCCTGATTTTTCCGCACGTCAAATTACCCGGCTTTTTTCTGCAGACGACACATTAAATAAAGGAGGATATCGCTGTTTTCTTTCGGTATTCCGAAATAAGCAGGCCTCAACAAGATCCCCGCGTACTCCCATCCTGGAAAAGTTCTTCCCTTTTTTGGAAAATTGGATTTGTAAATGATGGAGCAGCTGCTTTGCTCATCTCACATTGCCTTTAATTTATTGTTCATTATCAGTAGCTTTTAAAATAATCCCGCCAAATAACGAACCTTATCGTGGCTTCGTCGAACAGGCCTTGGTATGGCACGTAGGTTGAGTTTACTTCGTAGCTGGAAAGTTCATTGAGCATTTGGATGTAGGAACGAATACGCGATTCGTATATATACTATAAGTGTTAGTATTAGTTCGATATGTAGTAATGCGTATTGCATCCGAATAATAATCCGTATACCTTGTGCGTTAATTATTTAGTGTAATCTGCATCCTGTATCTATGAAACCCAAAATTAGTCCTAGACCTATGTGTATGAAACTGTTTAAGAACTTGGTATGTACCCTTACGGCCTTTTTTGCCATAGCGATGGCCAAGGCGGCGGTTTATCCTTCCAGCTACGACATCGTTTATCATCGTATCAGCATTACGGTGGACCCGGGTACTTCTAAAGCTATCACCAGCGGATCGGTAACTACTTATTTCAAGACCCGGGTCAATAATTTTTCCTCAATGGGCTTCGATATGGATCAGGCGCTGAACGTGAGTTCAGTACTTTATCATGGAAGCAGTGCTGGCATTACGAATTCGCATTCCAGCAATGTGTTGCTGATTAATTTCTCAACCCCCATCGCAGCTGCAGGAACACTTGATTCTATTACGGTCAACTACAGTGGCACGCCGGTGGCACCGATAACTTCGGTACCCAGCGGTTACAACTACGACGCAACACAAAAAGTAATTTATACATTGGGTGAATCCTTCCGTGGCAACACCTGGTGGCCCTGCCGCGACTCACTCGTAGACAAAATAGATTCTGTAGACATTATAATTACCACCCCTTCGGCCTACCGCGCGGGAAGTAATGGTGTAGTAACCGAAACAGTTGTAGGGCCCAACCGCATCTGCACATGGAAAACGCGCACGCCGATTGCCACCTATATGATCAACTTTTGTGCAGCCGCGTATTCCAATTACCAGTTTAACGCGACTGCGCTTGGCAAGACCTTCCCGGTAATGAACTACCTCTATCCCGCCGATAACAATGCAACCTATCAGAGCAACCTTAACCTGTTGCAGACATTGGTAGGAGCGTACGCAACCTATATGAACTGCGACTATCCGTTCTACACTGAGAAGTATGGAACAGCGGAATGCGGTAATACCGGCTGGGGCGCGCTTGAAGTACAATCAATGACATTTATCGACAAGGGCTCCTATGGTGGAAGCGGGTATACGCTGGCACATGAGCTGGCCCACCAATGGTTTGCCGATAAAATAACTACAAATGACTGGCACCAGATCTGGCTGAACGAAGGGTTCGCACAGTTTTTTCAGCAGGTGATATACCCGGAGCTCACCATGAGCGCGGCAACACAGGCCTCTCAGCGCGCCAATCTTAAAGGGCAGGTTTCAACCACATCTACCACGTATGTGAGCAATATTAGCAATGCCGACAATATTTTCATAGGCACAGGCTCGCAGCCTTATCCAAAAGGAGCGATGATTTTGTCCATGCTTCGCCAGTGGTTGGGTACTGCCAATTTCAATACTGCACTGCATAACTATGTAACAGCGCCCGGCATTTCTTACAATTTTACGTCTGTTGACTCCCTTAAATACTACATGCAGCAGCAAACGCCGAATGACCTTACACAGTTTTTTAATGATTGGGTGAACCAGAAAGGATACGTGAAATATGCAATCAAGTACCAGTATGTGACGAATGGCGTCTACATCCAGTTTGTTTCACAGACCCCTACGTCTGCGGGCGCAGGTTACTTCGATACACCGGTACCACTGCAAATTAAGAACGGCTCAGGTCTCGATACTACGATAGTAGTCATTGACAGAGGCGGCATTTTGTACAATTCGGTAACTGGTCAAACTTTCAACGCAAACACAATCTACTTCAAGCTGTCTGCAACGCCTACCGTTGCGCCGATAGTAGATCCACAAAACGCCGTATTGGTGAATGCGGCAGGTACTACAGTAACCTCCAGCACTACGCTCAGCGGTTTGATAACCTTACCTGTATTTGAATCAGGGCTTAATGTTGCCGCGGTAAATGATGGAGCATTTATTAACTGGTCGGTAAATGCTGATGAGCCCCTGGATTATGTGGATATCGAAAAAAGTACAGACGGATTAAGCTTTCAACAGGTTCAGCATATTCAACCCACTGCTGTTTCATTAAACCAGTATGCAGGTTCACTCACAGACAACAGCTTTCACAACGATGTAATTTATTATCGCCTTAAGATCTATACTACTGCAGGCAGAACCGTTTATTCCGCAGTGAAAAAGCTCAGTCCATTAAAAACAGCCCGTCTTGAAGTGCTGCCAAACCCCGTCGTGAATACTTGTACCGTGCGGATTCCGGCTTCGGAGACTGCGCTGGGACAAAATGCAGCACTCATTGTGTACAACAACGCGGGGCAAGCCATCTATGAACGCAAATTGAACGGAAATGAAACTATCGTACAGTTCTCCTGTGCCGAATTCGTTCCGGGTGTATATAAAATAGCTGTTCACAGCGGAGCAAATGTGAAATTTCAATCGTCCCTTATAAAACAATAGCATCAGCTTATCTAAACCCAATAACATGAAAGCTTTTTACAAACAAAACCCTGGCTCCGGAATGCATATGCCGAGTTGGTTGTGCATGGTAATTCTGGTCCTGGTTGCACAGACGGTTTTCGCTCAGCCTGCAACGGTGTCGAATCCGCTCGCGATGGGCGCGAACTGTGCTGGTGGGGGTAACAATTTTAAGTCCTTCACATACGACTCAACTTTGAAGAAGTTGACACAAATTGGGGCAAACTGTAATCCCAGTCTTGCATCGCCGGGATTTAATCCGGGAGGAGGCAGTATTGCTTTTAGCCCTAAAGATCAAAAAGTATATTATATTGAAACCACCACGGGAAACAACTCGATTGTTTGGTCATGGACCCCCGGCGTTTGCCCTACGGGTAGCCAGGCACCAATCTATACCTATGCTTCGACGTTTATCGTAGGACTGGAGTTCGATACCAAGACTGGGGACGGATACCAGCTTGAATTTTCTACTGGTTCAGCACCCTATTCCATTTCGCTCCGGAAGGTAACCAGCTTTGGGCCGCCTCTCGTTGCGGGTGCCTCTCAAAACATTGTTTTGCCTGCGGGGAAAAATATATATAAGCAAAGCGGTGATATCGTTATTACTCCCACGGGACAGATGTACCTGGCGCTCGATAACAAATTGTTCAGCCTCGACTACAGCACCTATGGAACCGGTACGCTTAATGCCGTTTTCATGGACACATTGAATGTTGGTGCTAATAAAGATGTAATCGGAATTTCCTTCGCACAAGGAAACTTAATTGCCAGTGCCGTTGGTTCTTCGGGATGCGCTTACAAACAGATTGACGTTACCACCTCGACGGGACTGGTGACTATGCAGAATGTTACGCTGGCCTCAGGAACATTTGCCGCCTACGATATGGCTTCTCTCGTAACCGGTATCGGTGTAGCTAAGAAGTTAAGTTCTGTGTCGTTGCTGGCGCCCAATACGTATCGGATTGCGTATGACATCAAAGTGAAAAACTACGGTAACGTCAACCTTAACTCGGTGCAACTGGTAGATTCTGTCAAGAATGTTTTCGGTAGCTCTTTCGTGAGTGCAAGTGTAGCAGCGCTGGGAACATTGCCCAGTGGATTGACCATTAATCCATTGTACAACGGATCTACTGTCAATACCATCTTTAGCGCCGGTGGAACCATGAAGGCGAGCCCGGCCGACTCTGCTATGGTTCGTGTAACGGTTAATCTTTTAAACCCTAACATATTATCGACTTATTACAATAGTGCCATTGGAACAGCTACGGGTGCAATATTTACAAATAACGTTCGTGACTCGTCTGATAACCGTGGTAATCTGAATCCCGATGTAAGCGGAACGAATGTGCCGGATATTCCTGGAGAAGGAGTTCCGACACCAATCACGCCCGCACTGTGGTTGTTGCTGAAGAATGAGGTAATAGATTTTAATGTAAAATCAGTTGGAAAAACCGACAGGTTGCATTGGACACTGCAGAACCAGGAAGAAGGAACGTTGACAACCATTCAGCGCAGCGGAGATGGTGTTTCTTATACTGACCTGGTAACGCTCGGAGGTAATGGGGCAGCATCGCAGGACTTTACCTGGGACGATAATGATCCACTGCCCACTAACAACTTTTATCGCCTGAAAGTGACCACCCTCGCCAATGGCGTAAAGTATTCCGGAGTAGTCATTATCAGGAAACAAGATGAGTCGCAGTTGACGGTGTTGCCCAATCCGTTTAAAGAAACTGTAAGGTTTACATTGAAATTGGAAAAGACACAAAGAGTTAGTTATAAGGTCCGGAATTTTATGTCTGCCATTTTACTTAACGGTGAATACCAGGGGCAACCGGGAAATAATGAAGTTGCTATCAATAGCCTGGACAAGTTGCCCGCAGGAACTTATATCCTTGAAGTTGAGGCAGGCGATCAACACTACTTCAAAAAGATAATGAAGCAATA
>JAGWTK010000415.1 GCA_028876035.1 Bacteroidota bacterium | reverse complement strand
ATTCTGCTTCGTTATCCCGATGCAAAGATCCTGGGCTTTTCAAATGCCTGGTCAGAAGAAGACGCCCACGCGCTCCAGGAAATCGGAGGCCGGGGGTATCTCGTAAAAACGGCACCCCTCCATGTGATTGTAGACCGCATACGCAAAGTAGCAGAAGGCAATTTTTGTTTCGAATCTACCGACCATCCTGCATAGCCTGCTTGTTCATCTTAGCTTTTAGTGTTTATTTTACCGCATGAAACTGCAGTTCTGGAGCATCGGTAAGGCGCATGAAGAGTATATCCGATCCGGAACCGATATGTTCACCAAAAGAATTGCCAATTATTACCCTGTTAGCTGGCACATCATTCCCCCACCGAAGAATACCGGCTCAATGGGTGCAGATGAACTGAAGAAAAAAGAAGGGGAACTCGTACTGAGTTTGCTCGGAAAAGATGATTACCTGGTAGCCCTCGACGAAAATGGAAAAAATATGCGGTCATCGGGCCTGTCAGCCTTTCTCCAGGCCCGCGGCAATGAAAGCACGCGCCAGCTGGTCTTCCTGATCGGAGGTGCCTATGGCTTACATGAAAGCGTGCTTAAAAGAGCCGGACTTACCTGGTCTTTGTCCCTTTTAACATTTCCCCATCAGCTCGTGCGGTTAATTTTGGCCGAACAGGTGTACCGTGCCTGCAGCATTTTGCGCAACGAAAAATACCATCACGAATAATACCCTTTTATGCAACTGTCGATAACCCTCATCATCATTATTGCTACCTGTGGCATTTCACTGATGGCATTTTTCAATGAAAAAGTATTCGACGATCTTATCTTTTACCCGCCGGCTATCACAGAAAGAAAACAATACTATCGTTTCTTCACCTGCGGACTCATCCATGCTAATTACGGGCATTTGTTCTTCAATATGTACTCGCTGTATATGTTTGGCGAATACGTGGAGTCGCAATTTGAAAATGTATTCGGCGCCAACGGCAAGTGGCTCTACCTGCTGATGTACGTAAGTGCACTGGCAGTTTGCTTACTTCCCACGTATAATAAAAACAAACACAATAGTAATTACCGCAGCCTGGGTGCTTCGGGAGCTGTATCGGCTGTTGTGTTTGCGTTTATGTTCCTGGAACCCCTGCGGAAAATCGGTATTATTTTCATCCCGGTGATGATCCCGGGATTTATGTTCGGCTTTATTTACCTGGTGGTTTCATCTATTCTCGATAGAAGAGGAGGCGGAAACATCAACCACTCCGCGCATATTTGGGGTGCACTGTACGGAATTGGGTTTCTTATTGTCACAGGCAATTTTTTATCGCGCTACCATTTGCTCGAATCTTTCCTGCGACAGGTGCAATCATACTTTGGGAGTTTCTAACACAAATTCCCGGACCATACCGGAAGAGGATGTTATTTTGCAGCGCTCATTAATGCGCCTGCCCACTACCCAAATGATTTTTTTATCGGATTCAAGTACCCAAACATTTTCCTTTTCTGTTGCCGATAATTTTTGGTCGATAAGAAATCGTGCAATTTTCTTCTTCTTATTCATGCCCAGCGGGTAGAAATAATCGCCTTCTTTCCAGGGCCGCAGCAGCAGGGGAAAATGAAAACTATCGGCAGAGAGCAGGGCTTTGTTTGGATCGCTGTCTGGCCGTAAACCCGTCTGCGGTTTTGATGTAAGGCGCAGTCGCCCGCCGGGAAAAACAACTTCCCGTTCGTCTTCCTCAATCAAGATGGCCGAGGATGCCTCGTTTGCCACTGCTGCCACGAGTAACCACTGCCGGGTTTTGATAATCCGGTGCGTTGGAGATGAAACATACTTTCCGGTTTGCGCTTTTAGCAACGACTGGATATCCCCGTTCTGTGCAGCGCTGAATCCAAAGTCTTTGCACAACTCAAAAAGAACAGTGGAAACTGCCCTGGTTTGCAGCAGCAGGGCAACGGGCATTCGCCATTCCTTTCCGTGTGGCTGCAACAACTTCTTCTTTTTCGCACGTATCGCTTCGTCATATATTATTTCGATGTCGCGATAACGTTGCAGGCCAGCCGCCAGTTGTTTTTCTGCACCGGGAAACTTTACTTCGACAAGGGGCAGTATGGTGTGACGGAAATAATTACGTGTGTATTTAGTCTCCTGGTTTGAACTGTCTTCTGCCCAGCGCAGGCCGCGTTCCTGGGCGTAGGCAAGCAGTTCCTGCCGGCGTGCGAACAGGAGTGGACGCGCAATGCGTTCCTGCAGGGGCAGCATTCCCCTTAAACCGGCGATGCCCGTACCGCGAAAAAAATTCATTGCCGATGTCTCGATATTATCGTCCAGGTGATGTGCCGCAACAATGAGTGCATGTGCATTCGCGGGATCGTCCACTATATTGTAAAACCAGTTGTACCTGAGTTCGCGGGCGGCCAGCTGCAGCGATAGCCCTTTTTCACCGGCATAGTCGCGGGTGTCGAATGCCTGCAAAAAAAATGGCACTTTGTATTGTTGTGCAAGGCCCGCCACCAATGCCTGGTCGCGATCGCTCTCAGAACCCCGCAGTTGAAAATTGCAATGTGCTATTGAGAAAGTCAGGCCGGCCTGAAAGCAAAGATCACAAAGCACCACAGAATCGAGTCCCCCGCTCACCGCGACCAATAAACGATCACCCGGCGCGAACAATCTTTCCTGCCGGATAAACTCTTTAAATAATTGCAGTAGCTCCATCGAAACAGGATAATGTTTTTATAATGCCAGCTCCTCCCAGGCAGCACGCAACTCCGACAAGGCATGCTGGTCACCCGCCGTTCGTGCGGCTTCCATGCCCTTCTCATAACAAGCAATGGCTGCAGCCTGGTCGGCATTGCGCTCCAATAATTTTCCGAGATGATAATAAGAACCGATATAGGTCGGCTCATCGGACAAAAGATTTTCAAACAATTGCCGGGCAGCGGCATCGTCTCCCCCCTTGATATATTCCAGGGCCAGCGCATGCCGCAAAAAGCTGTCAGACGGGTTATCCTTCAGAAACTGTTTGATCTGTGCAACCCTATCCATTAATTAATGCTTTTTTCGGAAAACCGGTTTTGAAATCTGACTACCCCTCCTTATCTTTGTTTAGTTGCATAAACAACTTTCTTACAAAAGATAAAATATTGCTTCCATGAAGATCCTGGTTTGCATCAGCAAAACGCCCGACACAACGGCAAAAATAGCCTTCACTGATAACAATACGAAATTCGCCGAAGCCGGTGTACAGTGGATCATCAATCCCTACGATGAGTGGTACGCGCTGGTGAGGGCCATCGAGCTGAAAGAGAAAGACCCTTCCACGGTATTACACCTTGTAACGGTAGGTGGTGCCGACGCCGATCCTATTATCCGCAAAGCGCTTGCTCTTGGCGGGGATGAAGCCATCCGCGTGAATTCGGATAGCCATGATAGTTATACCATCGCTGCACAAATTGCAGCAGTAGCGAAAGCGGGTGCCTACGACCTGGTATTTACGGGAAAAGAAACCATCGACTACAACGGTTCGGCCATCGGCGGAATGGTAGCGGAATTGCTGGATCTGCCATACATCTCACTCGCTACAAAATTTGAACTCAACGGTACGATTGCTATGGTTACGCGCGAAATCGAAGGCGGAGAAGAAGTGTGTGAAGCTGCATTACCGCTGGTCGTAAGTTGCCAGAAAGGAATGGCGGAACAACGGATTCCCAACATGAAAGGCATTATGGGCGCACGTACCAAGCCACTGAAAGTTCAGGAGCCCGTTGCCATAGACGCCCTTACCAGTATTGCAGGGTTTGGCTTACCACCTGCAAAAGCGGGCGTAAAACTGGTACCCGCCGATAATCCGGCCGAGCTGGTAAGGTTATTACACGAAGAAGCAAAAGCGATCTAAAATAATTTCCCATGTGCAAATGTGCGAGTGTGGAAATTGTCAGCGCCCCATCAGGCACGATGACCGCAAATACTGGCGCAGTTGCACAGGGACAATTTGCACATTTACACATTTACACATTAATCATATGGCTGTTTTAATATTCATCGATCAGTCCG
>JAGWTK010000414.1 GCA_028876035.1 Bacteroidota bacterium | reverse complement strand
CAAGAGAAAAACTACAACAGGAAGCAGACCAGGCCATCTACGAACGTAGGAATTTCGCCGTAGAACAAGAACGTAAGATCAAGGAGTCGGAACTTAATACTGAAATCGCAGTAGAAGAAAAGCAAAAACAAATTGCGGAGAAGAAAATGGAATCAGAAGTGCAAAAGGCCGAAAACGATAGAAAGCTCAGGGAAATGAGACTCGCTGCAGACATCGCCGTTGAAAACCAGCGGAAACAACTTATTGAGCAGAAAACAGAGAACGATAAAAAAGAAGCCGACACACAGGGATATGTAACCGAAACAACACTTAAGCCCTACAAAGAAATCGACTGGAAAACCCTCACAGCGCTCAACAATAACAACGACCCGAAATTCAATATTTCCCTGGCCTTTCGCGAGCTGGCTGAAAATGCCGGCAAAATCGGACATCTAAGCATCAGTCCCGAACTACTCGACTCCATTCTCAAAGACAAGAACAGCCGGTAATGACCATTGAATATGCCATCATCGTTAAGAACAAAACGAGACTGGAAACACTCATCGAAAGGTTCAACACCAGGGCACAGGCAAAGTTCTACATTGAACGGCTAGGCGGCAACTACCGCGATTATGAGATTGAGCACGACACTTTCCATACATCGCTCGACCAGGTGCAAACCCGGCTGTCTGGCGTGATGAAGAACAAAGTGATCGAACGGGATTTTCTGCCCAACTATTTGTTCACCGATAAAAATGTAATCATCGTTATCGGGCAGGATGGGCTTGTAGCCAATACGGCTAAATACTCGAAAGGTATTCCCATGGTGGCAATCAACCCCGACAAAAAAAGATACGATGGCATCCTCCTCCCCTTTGGACCCGGGAATTTTTTGCCCGCCGTTGAACAGGTCGCTAAAAATAGTTTCAAGTTCCAAACTATGCGGTTTGCCGAAGCCCGGCTCAATGACGGCCAATCTCTCCTGGCCTTCAACGATCTTTTTATTGGTGCTGCTTCCCACGTATCTGCCCGTTATAAAATCACCTTCAACAATAAAACAGAAGAACAATCCAGCAGCGGACTACTCGTATCCACCAGGGCAGGTTCTACCGGTTGGTTAAGTTCAGTATTCAATATGGCCTACGGCGTGGCCGGCTTGTTTGAGCCGTCCCTGCAACGAAAAAGACCTAAACTTGGAGAAAATGATCTGCTCTTCGCCGTTCGAGAACCCTTTCAAAGTATCAAAACACAGGTAGGCATCACCGTTGGCCTGCTGAAAGGAAACGGTGAGCTTACCATCGAATCGCTCATGCCCAGCAACGGCACTATTTTCAGCGATGGCATCGAAACCGATTTCCTTAGATTCAATAGTGGTTCGATCGCGCAAATTGGACTGGCTGCTGAAAAAGCAAAGCTGGTGATTAATGACAGAAAGAATTAGGGTACTGCCCGGGGCCGGCTGCCGGTTCTACGAACCAACACATATGAAAGAACAAATTCAAAAGGAAATCCAGCAACTCGAAGCATTGCTCGATATAAAAATTCTCTATGCTGTGGAAAGCGGGAGCCGGGCCTGGGGCTTTGCATCTGCCAACAGCGATTGGGACGTTCGGTTCATATACATCCACCGGAAAGAGTGGTACCTGCGCATAGACGATGGACCAGACAATTATGAAAAGATACTGCCCAATGATATTGATCTTGGCGGCTGGGAGATCAGAAAGGCATTGAAATTGTTCCGCAAATCGAACCCGCCGCTGCTTGAGTGGCTGCAGAGTCCTTTGGTGTATTGTGAGGATAACCCGTTTGCTGAAAGACTGCGCGAACAAATGAAAATCTACTTCAACCCGAAATCCTGCCTGCACCATTATCTGCACATGGCCGATGGTAATTATAAAACCTACTTGCAGAAAGAGATGGTTCGGGTAAAGAAATATTTCTACGTACTGCGACCCATCCTTGCCTGTGATTGGATCATGAATACAAATAGCATGGCGCCCATGGAATTCTCTACTTTGCTGGATACGCAGGTAACCGATGCCGCCATTGCCGCTGAGATCAGACAGTTGCTTACACGCAAAGCATCTGGCGAAGAACTTGCTGAAGAGCCAAAGATCACAATGCTCAATACCTACCTCGACTCAAAACTGGCATTCTTCAGGGATTACGTAAGGACGATTGATGCGCCTGTAGCACCTTCCTCAGAAGACCTTCACCAGCTTTTCAGGCAAACTTTGGAAGAAACCTGGACATAAGATTTCTCCGCCGTTCAGCTTAACTTTAGACATGTGCTATTATGTAGAGTATATCGAGAAGCTGGAAAACTATTTCCTGGATCAGTTTGGCCAGGTGCTGGACAAAACCATCATAGAAGGGGCACAGCTGCTGGAAATCCCGTTTTATCATTTTGTAGGCGGGTTTGAACATCCCAGCTTTCCCATCGTCACCCATACCGGAGTACAATCCATGGAATGGGGATTGATTCCTTTCTGGACAAAAGACGCCGTGCAGGCTAAGGACATGCGCATAAAAACACTCAACGCGATTGGAGAAACGGCTTTTGAAAAACCTTCCTTCCGAGAAAGCATCAAAAAACGAAGAGGCCTGCTGATCGTGACGGCCTTTTTCGAATGGCGCGACTTTGCCGGGAAAAAGTATCCTTACCGGATCAGCCTGAAAAATGAATCCAGCTTTGCGTTAGGTTGTATCTATGACAAATGGGTCGATAAAGAAACCGGTGAGATAAAATCTACCTTCAGCATCGTCACCACGGCGGCCAATGCCCTGATGGAAAAAATCCATAACCTGAAAAAACGGATGCCGCTTATCCTTGCACCGGAAAATTTTCAGCGCTGGCTCGATCCGAACCTGAGTAAAGAGCAGGTGCAGGAGCTCATCAGCCCCTACCCTGAGGAAAAAATGACAGCGTACACCATCAGCCAGTTTGCCAATAGTTCAAGAAATTATAGGAACGTAGACACGATCAGCGAACCAGTTGTCTACCCCGAAATCGAAGCCAACTGATATGAAGCCATTGGTCGATAAACGCTTTACCATCCAACGAAAAACAACGAAAGGAGGATGGCATTACGTGCTGATAGCCGGCATTCCGCAGAAACACAAGAACAAACAGGGTCTGATAAGGGTACGCGGCACAGTTGACAGCTATGAATTGCAGCAATTCAACCTTTTGCCGCTGAAAACCGGTGAAATGATGCTGGTGTTGAATGCCCAGCTTAGAAAAATCATTGGCAAAAAAGCAGGTGAACGCGTGCATGTACAATTATTCCTGGACGCATCGAAGGTGGAAATACCGGCCGACATTCTCGATTCCCTGCTTCAATCTGAAGGAGCCTGGCAGTTTTTTGAAACACTCACGGAAAGCAATAAGAAATACTATATCGACTGGGTACTGGACGCAAAATCAATAGACACAAAAGTGAATCGAATCGTAAAAATGATTCGTCAGCTTGAACACAAAAAGAAGTTTTGGGATTGGCCGGCTATCCGGTAAGGAATCAACATCATTCATCAATTTTCCTGTTATGAAAAAGTTTACTCCTTTACTGTTGTTGATTACCGTTAGCTTCGGACTGGGTTTTGGCACGAAGACCCTCTTTTCAGCAACAACAAACCATCATACAATGAAAAAAGTAACCGGCATCGGGGGCGTATTTTTTAAATGTAAAGACCCGAAAAAAATAACTGA
This sequence comes from Bacteroidota bacterium, assembly GCA_028876035.1. Classification (GTDB taxonomy): domain Bacteria; phylum Bacteroidota; class Bacteroidia; order Chitinophagales; family Chitinophagaceae; genus JACMLD01. The sequence goes on along the minus strand of JAGWTK010000414.1, from coordinate 342 downwards.
GTGGTACCAGCGGCACCTCGGACTTAGCACCAATCCATACGGCGCCACCTTCGAATGGTACGAAACACCCGACAGTAGTAAAAAAGCCCAAACGCAATGGACGCCTTTCCCGGAGACGACAAAATATTTTGAACCTTCGAAACAGGACTTTATGATCAACTACCGGGTTGAAAACCTGGAAGCACTGGTTGAAGAACTAAAAAAAGAAGGTGTGACAATTGTGGACCAGATAGAATCCTACGACTACGGCAAATTTGTGCATATTCTCGATGGCGAAGGCAACAAAGTACAGCTATGGGAAGCCAAAGATTGATAAAATAATCATAAGACTACTATCTATTC
>JAGWTK010000413.1 GCA_028876035.1 Bacteroidota bacterium | reverse complement strand
AAGAGGCTTTCAATAAAAAACACGGTGTCAACCTCGGCTTCATGAGTTTCTTCACCAAAGCCGCTTGTTACGCATTGCAGGAATGGCCTTCCGTGAACGCATATATCGACGGCGATTCGATTATCTACCACGATTACTGTGATATCTCCATTGCGGTATCGGCGCCGCGCGGACTGGTTGTGCCTGTTATCCGCAATGCAGAAAGCCTCAGTATGGCAGATATTGAGAAAAAAGTGGTGGAACTTGCGGGCAAAGCAAGAGACAGCAAGCTTACCATTGAGGAAATGACCGGGGGTACCTTCACCATTACCAACGGAGGTGTGTTCGGCTCTTTGATGAGTACACCCATCATCAATATTCCACAAAGTGCTATCCTGGGAATGCACAAAATCCAGGAGCGACCTGTTGCGGTAAACGGACAAGTAGTGATTAAGCCCATGATGTACCTGGCGCTGAGTTACGATCACCGGATCATCGACGGAAGAGAATCTGTTAGCTTCCTGGTGCGGGTGAAAGAATTGCTCGAAAACCCGGGTCAGCTCTTGTTTGGCAAAGACCCCGTGAAAACACTGCTCGAACTCTAGCCAATTCAGGAATAAATGATTAAGGCCGCGTTTCGGACGAACGCCGGATACTGGCAAACCGTACTATTCATTTTGTACGGCCTGCTGGCCATTGTGGTGTGCTTTCAGCTGCTCCACAGTGTCAGCAACAACTTTATCATTTTCTCCCAATCCTCCCGTCACCTGCTGCAAGGGCTGCCGCTCTACCAGTTGTACCCGCAACAGTACGAAGATTATTTCCTTTATCACCCCTCCTTCGCAGTACTGTTCCTTCCCTTCGGCTTTCTTCCCTATAGTGCCGGCGTATGTACATGGACGTTATTAAGCTCCCTGCTTATCCTGTATGCGATTCGGTCGGTGCCAACCATTGCCCCCAGGGAAAAAAACCTGCTACTGTTATTCCTGTTGCCCGAATTCATCAACAACCTGCAGTATGCACAAACAAATGTTGTGTTGGTTTCATTAATGGTATTAACCTATAACAGCTTTGAGAAAAAACACTGGCTGCAGGCGGGGCTGTTCACCGCCCTCTGCTTTTGTATCAAAGGATATGGTGGTATCGTTGGCCTTCTATTCCTATTCTATCCCAACAAATGGAAATTTGTGCTCGCGGCCGGGATAGCGACAATCGCGATTTGTTTGCTTCCACTGTTTTTTACAAATGTTACGGGAGCGATTAGGTTGTATACCGATTGGCTGGGTATGATCAGCAGCGACGAAATACGGGAATCGATGTCGGTGACAGGTATTGCCCGAAAATGGGGGATTACCGAGGGTGTCGTTACAATATTCGGATCCATCCTCCTAATCGTCTTCACTGGCGCGTTGCTGGTAGCACAAAGGTTCGGTAAAGGCATGCTGCTGCTGTCGTGGTTGCTACTATGGGTGGTGCTGTTTAACCGGGCGGCAGAATCGCCCACCTATCTCCTCGCTGCCATGGGTGCCGGTTTGTGGCTGGCAGCGAAGGGATTCGCCGGAAACTGGCTGCGCAGTGCCGCGGTTTTCATACTGGTACTGTACTTATTGGATTCTGACTTGTTTCCCCATATTCATCGCCAGTTTTACGAGAACCAGCTCAAGGTCTTCGCTTACCTGCTGCCACTCATCATCATGTTTGCCAACGTGTTTTCAGGTTTAACGCCTGGCTTGTCTAACCGGCCCGAGCGAGAAAACTGATCCTGGTTAATCTTTTTTTAATAATAATATTAACAAGAGATAAAAAATAGTACGCCCTTCCTATCTTTAGCCACCTAACCGAAAAACACCCCTTACATGAATCAGTTGAGGTCTGCAAGGCCCCAGTTGAGCATTGTCTTGCCCTGCTTTAACCCCCGACCGGGATGGCACCTTGTGGTGGAGCAATGCTACTGCGACCTGAAATTGCTACTCCCGGACACGATCATTGAACTCATTGTCGTAAATGATGGGTCTGTCAAGCCCCTTTCCGCCGCTTCCAGGCGCATTCTCAGTCGCCGCTGTCCTGGACTCCAGCTGCTGCAACATGAACAAAATCGCGGCAAAGGATACACCGTTCGAAAAGGCGTACTGGAAGCAAGGGCACCCTTCGTCATCTACACCGATATTGATTGTCCCTATACTGCCGCCGATCTGGCCGCCATGTATCAATCCCTGGTAAAGGATGAGGCTGATATTATTACCGGAATCCGGGAAGACATATACAACCAACAGCTTTCCTGGATTCGAAGCCTGGTGTCGAATGCCTGCAACTTTCTCAACCGGAAAGTTCTCCACTTGCCGTTCCGCGATGTACAATCGGGATTGAAGGGCATGAACCAAACCGGTCGAGCATTGCTGTTGCAGACCACCATCAACCGTTTTCTGTTTGATACAGAATTCATTTGGTTGGCCGGAACCTATACCGATGTGCGGGTAGCAGCAAAGCCGGTGGTACTCAGGGAAGGATTACATTTTCCGCCAATGCCGCCGGTCACCTACCTGAAAGAGGCCGGCAATTTCTCGCGAATATTATTTAAAGACATAGTGTTGTCGATAAGAAGAATGGATGCCAAGTCTGCCAGGACCATACCACATACTGCTTAGTTTCGATCTGGAAGAGTTTGATATTCCGAACGAATACGGCGGCTGCATCGATGAACCGATGCAGATGCAGGTTACGCGTGAAGGAATGAACCGGCTGCTTCCGCTGCTTGATCGCTTGCAGGCGAAATGCACGTTTTTCACCACTGCCCATTATGCAATGCACCACCAGGAGCAGGTGCGTAAACTAGCCAACATGCACGAGATAGCCTCTCATGCATATTACCACAGCCGTTATTCAGTGGCCGATATAGGCGCATCGAAACTGGCACTGGAAAAGATTTCGCAAAAAGCGGTTACTGGTTTCCGCATGCCCCGACTGGCAGAGATCCCGCATGATGTATTGATAAGGGCCGGCTATGAATACGATGCCTCGCTTAACCCCACCTTACTGCCAGGTCGTTACAACAAATTGAGTAGTCCACGCACGATTTTCGATGATCAAAACCTCACGATTGTGCCGGCATCTGTAACTCCCAACCTGCGCATTCCCCTGTTTTGGCTCGCGTTCAAAAATAGTCCCCTTGCTCTATTCAAATTTTGGAGCCGCCAGGTGTTGAAACGCGATGGCTATATCTGCCTTTATTTTCATCCCTGGGAATATGCGGTACTGGAAAAATTTCCTGATCTGCCCGTATATGTGCGACAACCATCCGGCGAGCCCTTATTGAATAAACTGGGTGAGTACCTGCATTGGCTGTGCGGACTGGGTCAATTTATCACCATGCAGGATTTCGTGCAAAAGCACCGCGAGGCGATTCATCCGAACCTGCTTGCAACCGGTGCGCGGACCCTAACGAGGAAAGAAGCCTGAGCCTGCGCAATTGTATTTACCTTGCGTTTGGATGAAACATTTTTCTCACCTGAACACCGCGATCACGATTATTCAAACCTACAAAGGGGAAATACCGTTTCACCATTTTCTACGCACATTCTTTTCCGCCTCAAAAAAATACGGTTCAAAAGATCGTAAACAAATCGGGCAGATCTGTTATAGCTGGTTCCGGACCGGTGTACTGTTTGATCAGACATCACTGGCAACAAAACTACCAGCCTCTTATTTCCTTTGCATTGAAAAACCCGGCGATTTCCTACACGCCATTGCGCCAGCGCTGAATGAAAAAGCAAGCTTACCTGCGGCCGAGAAAATGGCGTTCCTCGGAATCGAGCAGCCGGCCATTTTCCCCCCAGGCATTCCATTGAGCGAGGGCATCGACCGAACCGCCTTCGAATATGCACATCTTCGTCAGCCCCTCGTTTTTCTACGCATCCGCCCGGGTCAACGTCCGGTTGTTATCAGCAAACTCACCTCAGCGGGGATAGCATTTCAGTCCCTCAACGAAAACACCCTTTGCATTCCACCTTCGGTACGAATTGAAGAGATTCTTGATCTTAACAAACAGGTAGTGGTGCA
>JAGWTK010000412.1 GCA_028876035.1 Bacteroidota bacterium | reverse complement strand
ATCAATGTCTACCATTGCGGTAGCAGTCGTCGTGGATTCAGTGGCAATAACACCTATACCACACTCCCGTCCTGCGGTTGTAGGGATATTGGTATTGATAGAAGTTCCCGCGATAAACGCCCCGCTGGCATCGAATACATCGCAATATACTATGGTGGCATCGCTGTTGATAGTGATTCGCAGCTTGTACCAGGTATTCAGTGAAAGTGTGGTAATCGTTGAACTGGTTGTCCGGGTGCTGTTGTTCGATGTTTTTAAAAGGAGTGCGCCGCTGGTGTTATATTCAAAATAAACGCCGTCTACTGCATCTGCCGAGGTCGTCGCGTCGAGGAATCCGGCCCTGAATGTGGTTGTGCTGAAATTAACCGGCGCTATTGCACACTCAAACACATCGCCTGCGTGTATACGGTAAGTGGTAACATCGGTCTGCCATTTATACCCGCCATTGGCTGTTGTGGAACTGGTAAGGCGGAGGACGCCGGCCCTTTCAGACGTTTGGTTGGTCGTGTTCACTGCTACCGTTCCTGAACTGACGGCCGCGCCAACAAATGGTGGGCTGGCGGTTGTGGCAGCAGTAAGGAAGCCCGTATAGTAAAGAACGCTGGTAACGGATTGGTTTCCGCGTATGCTATCCATGAGCGTTTTGTTCATGTCATACGTCGTGCCGATCTGTGCATGTGATAAGAAAGGAAACAGTAATAGAAAAAATGCTATTCGTTTCATAATTACTTAATCATTGAAATTGTAAAATCGTAATTCCATGTTGCCGTACCACTGAGGGCATACGCGCAGGTAATGTTTGTATTTGGATTTGCCGATACGATCATCGCCGGGAAATTCGCGTATCCCGTAGATGTTAATCCTGCGCTGGTTGCTCCCATCTGGTAAAAACTCATTGTTCTGGATGTCGCTGTTTCGTCTGTAAATCCTACGTTAGCCGTTACCGTTCCGGTATTAGCCGTTATAATAGTTTTGCAGGTAATAGCGTATAAGTGCGCAGTCCCATCATTCGGGGTGGTATAGGTCAGCACTGTAGCCGCAGTAGTTTGGGCCGTTCCCAATGCGCTTTGAACTGTATGCCATGACGCAGCAATCGCCGCATTGGTCGCAGTAGTTGTATAGGCAGTTGTTGCTATCTGCGTTGTGTTTGTCGGATAGCTTGCCGTTGGCGCTGCCGGTGTGCCCGTGAAGGTTGGCGATGCCAGCGGGGCGGCTCCCGTCACTTGTGAAACAGAATAGTCACCAGAAGTCGCAACAACATCGCCACCCCTTCCAAATACCGATGTTACAGCGCCGCCGCCAACTGATATGGTGTAGTTGCTGGCAGATGACCGGAAATTGTTAACGTTCCTTTTGGTTGAGCCATTTTTTTCTATGTACTCAATCCAGATGGCCCCTTTTCTTCCGTTAGGTGCGGCAATGGCAAAACCTTTCTCTTCAAACTTGTTGATAGCTGATGAACTGGAAATGCCAGACCCAACCGTGAAAGTAGCGCCAAGGGTCGAAGGATATACGGCTACCCCAGGCCGCAGGTCTGCTTTAAAATTTACACCCTCATTGAAAAAATCGTTCTTGCTGAACAAGTGCATATTAGTTACAGATGCGGTATCCTCAATCCACACATAGACATTTTTATACCAACCTGAAGGGAGTGTGTCAAAACGGTAAGAATTGCCTGATTGAACCTGAAAATCGTATCGGAAAACTTTATGCGTTTCGTAAACATCCGTTCCATTGTCGAAGTATCCGCGCAGGGTTACCCCTAACTGCGGATATGTCTGCGCATTAGTTCCTTTATCAATGGTAGTATTTTCAAGTATTAGATTACCGGTTGCCTGCGATTGGTCATAGATTTGAAAATCTATACCTGAAAACCGGGTATTGGATGCTTGAATCTGGCGTGAGCCAAGAGTGACAAATGCCTTTCTACCTATCGAATCGCTTATGAACTGCACACCATCAATAGAACAGCCAACGTTTTCAGATTCTATGAGCAAATAAGCCGACTGGCATTTGTTGTGATATCCGCCTTTTACTTTTCCTCTGCGACATTCTTGAATCGCTCCACCACGGCCCCAATTTGCATTCCCCGCATAATTGTTGTATTCCGTACTGCAGTTGTTGATTTCAAAATCTTCTGCAAATTGCACAACATATACGCCGGCGCCCATATTTGCGCCGATAAGGTTTTCCAGTTTGAAGTGCATGGCACCCTGAATATATACGCCAGCTTCTGCCAGGTCGCTACCCGTTTGGCTGGAGTACATTTTGAAACCGCTAATGCTGAAATCGTGCACTACATCGCTAACCTGAATTATTCGTTTGTTAAGCGACGAGGTGCTGGCCACAGTCACGAATCCGCCCACCGGCTGGTCGATTGTTATGGTTGTAGAAGTATGGGAAACGATTTTTACCCATTTGTGGTACAGTGGTTCGCCGGCATCATAGGGCGCTGTTGTTAGTCTCAGAAACGCCCATCGGCCATCTATTATTCCCGTGGTGCTGGCAACGGTCAATGTCCGGGAACTGCTATCGGTTACATCAGCCGTCAGCTGGTAGCCGACACTATCCTTAAAGTCAGTAGAAAAAATAGCGTGATTGTTCTTGTTCACAATCACAGTCCCGAAGCTGAGAAAGTTTACATAGTTGCGGCATTGGAGGCCCTTCTGGTCTGGAGTAATCCTGCCTTGCAACACGGTATCTAAAAAAGTCAGCACTGTCCCCCCGCCAGGCAGGGCTGCCATGCTATCGGCTGCGCGCTGAGCGATTGCGCCCCAATCGGTATTTCGCTTCAAATTGTAAAACTTTTCAAGTACCACAACATGCGGTGCGTCTTTGACGCGCACGATTGAATTGGGTGACACCTTTTCATTTTGCGCCAAAAGCGCAAGCGGTAAAAGAAACAGAAGTATTGAGAATATTTTTTTCATTCGTTATGGTGTTACGGGTGAAATCATTTTTGCATACCTGGCGATATTCCACGGGATTGTCACGCCAGACACGCCGGTAACTTTTACCAGGGCAAGCGTACCAACAACGGTGAAAATTATATCCGCGTCGTAAACGCTTGTCATCGCATGGTCAGTTGCGGGGTTGTCTATCCAATCGATTGTCACAGTGCCACCGGAATAGTGCAATCCTACTTTTCGCGTAAACTCTATCAAATCATTATTGGCGGAATTATAGCCGTGTACAAATATTTCGTATGTGATAAACTGACCGCTGGAAATCGCCAGCGTATCAATGGTTGTAGGCGTTGCATTGGTTGTTGTTACCGAATGCAGCACGTCATAACTCAGCGTTGTTTTAAATGAATCGATTTTGGCGGTTGCCACACTGTCAGCCTTTGCAATTATCGTATTAGTTGAACCGCCGCTTGCGTTCAATGGGCGCATTTCTGCTTCACCCGTCAAATAGTTTATTGCCAGCGCGCTATCGGCTACCGTTGCTGTGCGCTTTATGCCGGGCAAAAACAAATTGCCGTTTCCTTTAAGCCGAAAATAATACGCGCCCAGATTGGTAAAGTATACCAGGTCGTTACCATTTGGGATAGCGGATGAACCGTTGTCAAAATCAATTCCAAAACCACCCCACGACCCAGACGTGTGAATCTGTGCATTTATCCCTGAACCCGTGGATGAATTGATTTGAATAAGAGGACTTAACCCCGCACTGTAATCGCTAAAGAAATTTCGCAGCTTAAAATAGTTGCCTCCATTCGTAATCGATAGCCATTCCAAAGGATCTGCGCCGCTGATTTTGAACTTTGGAACGGTAATGCTTGAACCGTCATCAGTCGCAATGCTGTTGCCCACCGAATTGGCCCCGGTTGCTTTTACAAGTGAACCAGTAGAAAGACCGGATAAAGGGTTAGGCGGGTTTCTCAATTCCTGATATGTGAACGTTTGCGAACACCCAACGCAGCCAGGTCGCGTAATGCGAAAACCTTGCAAAGTTGAATCAACATCAGGACCGTAGCCGTAATGGTTCACAAAGTCACCGTTGTACCACATCAGGGCGGTTGAACTCAATTCACTTCC
>JAGWTK010000411.1 GCA_028876035.1 Bacteroidota bacterium | reverse complement strand
GCAGAAAACTTTTTGTTGATGGTGTCCAGCTCTATTTTCCAGTGCTGACGGGCGATTCGCTCCTGCATGACGGCCGGGTGCGTACCGGTGAATTTTGCGAGGGAGTCGAAATGTTCATTGAAATCAAATATGTCCTTCTGTACAATGCTGCGCCAGGCTTCTTCACTTTCGTGCCAGAGCGTGCTTACGTTTTTTTGTTTTTCGAACATCTGTTGCGGACTCTTCACCCAGCCATAATGGTATACCCAGGCTTCAACAGGTTTTACTTTTAGTTTTTGTCCATTTTTTCGGAAGCCCTGTGCATCGCGGTAGGAGAGGATAGCAGGGTCGTTGCGGATGATGCGCACTTCGCGATTGTACCATTGGCGGCTGTCGCCAACATAATCATAGGTGCCGTAGAAATGCAGGTAATGGAACAGCAATCCTTCCACACGCGGATCGTCCTTGTATTGAAGGGCCGCTTGTTTTATGGTATCGAGGTATTGTTCGTGGATGACTTCATCTCCCTGAATATAAAAAAGCCAGTCGCTGCCGGGGGCAATGGCTGCCTTCGCTTTATTCGTTTCGATGGCCAACACTTCACCGCCTTTGTGCAGGTGGTTGTCCCATACACTGTGCATGATCCTGATTTTCGGAGAACCGATGCTGTTGATCAGTCCTTCTGTATCATCGCTGCTATCGCCGATACTCACCAGCATTTCATCCACTACCGGCAGGATCGAGCGGATCGCTTCTACGACGGGATAGTCATTTTTAACAGCATTTTTAATAATCGTAAATCCGGTTATTTTCATGATGCGGGCGGTAAGGAAATGTGTTTACTGGACGATTGGGTGCAAAAATAGCCAATACCAGCTGGCCACGCATGCGCTGAACGGCTTAATAGTATATAAATTGGCTACTTTTGCCAGCTAAAGATTCATGTAACCTATAATGAAGCGTTTCTCAAGGATTCTTTTTTACCTGCGTGACCAGAAAGGCAATATTGGCCTGTACATCCTGTTCAGCCTGTTATCGGTTCTCTTTTCACTTGTTTCACTGGCAATGCTTGGTCCGTTTTTACAGTTGTTGTTTGGCAAAGAGAAGCTGCTGGAGGTGCAACCGCCGGTAAATTATTCCGTTAATGGCATCTTGCAATACCTTAAATATTTTTTAAGCAGTATCATCAGGGAGTACAATGAGGTGTATGCACTGGCGGCCGTATGCGGCATTGTGATTGTTTCTATTTTTTTCAAAAATCTTTTTTACTACATCACGATGCGGCTCGTATCGCCCATCCGGAACCATGTAATGACCAGGCTTCGGGCCGATATGTTTGCCAAGATCCTCGATCTGCCGATTGGCTATTTCACGGAACAGCGGAAAGGCGATATTATCAGCCGTATGAGCAATGATGCGAACGAAATTGAGTGGAGTGTGGTAGGAACACTGGAGGGACTGATGCGTGAACCGCTTACAATATTAATAATCCTCAGCGTGCTGGTGTTTATCAGTCCTGTGTTGTCATTATTCCTGCTGGTGCTGTTACCGCTCACCGGTTTTATCATCGGAAGGGTAAGCCGCAGCCTCAAAGCACAGTCGACCGCCGCCCAGGAATCGCTGGGTTCGCTGATGTCTATCCTCGATGAAACCCTGCTGGGCCTGCGCGTGGTAAAGGCATTTACTGCAGAAAAACTGATGGGCGCCCGTTTCTATGCCGTAAACGACGAATTGAATCATATCAAGAATAAACTCAATTTCCGCCGTGACCTGGCTTCACCGCTCTCGGAATTCCTGGGGGTGGCGGTGCTGAGCGTGATACTTTGGTTTGGTGGGAAGCTGGTATTCACTAACAGTATCGGCGCAGATACCTTCATCACCTATATTGTCATCTTCACGCAAATCATCAACCCTGCAAAGGCACTTTCAACGGCATTTTATAATGCACAGCGCGGGTCCGCTGCCATTGAAAGAATTGAATCGATTCTTCGCACGCCGGTTTTAATTACTGATTCGCCCAATGCGAAAACCCTGAATTCTTTCACAGATAGTATAGAATTACGCAATGTCAATTTCTCCTACGGAGATGCAGTTATCCTGAGCAATATCAACCTTCGAATCAAAAAAGGCACGACCGTAGCCCTGGTGGGCTCATCGGGTTCGGGGAAATCAACACTCGCCGACCTTATCCCGCGCTTTCATGATGTAAGCTCCGGTGAATTGCTGATCGATGGCATTAATATAAAAGAGTATACGCTGGAGTCTTTGCGCGGCCAGATGGGCATTGTTACCCAGGAACCGATCCTGTTTAATGATACCATCGCGGGTAATATCCTCATGGGCAAGCCCGGGGCCAGTCAGCAACAAGTACAGCAGGCTGCGGAAATTGCCAATGCGGCAAAGTTTATTGCGCAGAAAGATGAAAAATTTGAGACGAACATTGGCGATCGCGGCAGCAAGCTCAGCGGTGGGGAAAGACAGCGTTTGACGATCGCGCGCGCCGTTCTTAAAAACCCACCTATCCTTATTTTTGACGAAGCAACTTCCTCGCTCGATACGGAAAGTGAAAGACTGGTGCAGGATGCCATCAACCATGTGATGCAAAACCGGACTTCGCTGGTCATTGCGCACCGTTTATCGACTGTACGTCATGCCGACGAAATCATTGTGCTCGACAAAGGCCGTATAGCCGAACGTGGTACGCATGAACAATTGCTGGCGAATAACGGCATCTACCGGCGACTGATCGATATGCAGGAAGTGAAATAAAAGGCCATGATCAATTTTATTCCGATATTCCCTTTGGGCATCGTGGTGTACCCGGGCGAGCAGCTAAACCTGCATATTTTCGAACCCAGGTATAAGCAGCTGATTACGGATTGCTTCAGTGAAAAGAAAGCCTTCGGCATTCCAACGGTCATTAATAACCGGCTGAACGAGATGGGCACCCTGGTGGAGATCGATGAAATTACTACCGTGTACGAAAACGGGGAGATGGATATCAAAACGCGGGGTTCGAAAGTGTTCCGTGTACTGGAAGTGATCAAGCAGGTTCCTGATAAGATGTACAGCGGTGCCATTGTCAATTACCCGGAGAACGTGGAAGATGGCGGTAAGAAGGATCTGATGGAAAAAGTGCTGAAGTCGGTGCGTGATCTGCACCAGCACCTGAAAGTGCAGAAAGAATTTAAAAAGCCCGACCCGGAACTGCTGAGTTATGACATCGCCCATCACGCCGGACTTTCACTGCAGGAAGAATATGAGTTGCTCGGGCTGATGCAGGAAGTACAGCGGCAGGAATACCTGAAAAGGCACCTGGCAAAAGTATTGCCCATGGTAAATGAAATGGATCAGCTCAAAGAAAAGATAAAGCTCAACGGGCATTTTAAGAACCTGTCTTCCCTTGACTTTGATATATAAGGATCGCAATTGTTCAATAAAAAAGATTCACTGCTTGGCAAAAACAACCATTTGTTTTGATTTCGGTAATACCAGGCTTAAGTATGCGCTGTTTGCGGGTAACCAGCAACAAGCCGTAGAACTATTGCCCGATGCAGGAGAAGTTGCCATCAGCGCGGTGCTGGACAAATGGAAGCCAGACGCTTCTATATTATCATCGGTAATCCACCACGAAGACGCTGTAGAAAACGTGCTGAGAGCGCGGACGCATTTCCATAAGCTTTCTCACAAGACCCAGCTCCCCTTTACAACCCCGGTAGGAAAACCAGAAACCATTGGTGCAGATCGCCTTGCGCTTTGTGCAGCCGCTGTGAACCTCTTCCCGGAAAAGAACAACCTGGTGGTGGCCCTTGGCACCTGCATTACCTATAATTTCATCAGTAAATTCCATGCGTTCGTTGGTGGGGGCATTTCACCGGGCATGGATATGCGCTTTAAATCGCTCAATACTTTTACCGCTTTGCTGCCCGTCATCAAAGAAGACTGGAATTTTCCACTGATGGGTTATGATACCAAGACCAATATCCTGAGCGGTGTGATACTGGGGATGGCCAAAGAAATTGATGGTTTTATTGATGCCTACGGCGAGCGTTATGGGAACCTT
>JAGWTK010000410.1 GCA_028876035.1 Bacteroidota bacterium | reverse complement strand
CAACTCAATACCGATGAATGGTGCAAAACCGCAAGGTCATGGGGAGCGAAACAGATCATATTTGTAGCAAAGCATGTGGGCGGATTCTGCTGGTGGCCTACACAAACCACCGAATATTGTGTACGCAACATTCCCTGGAAAAACGGCAAGGGAGATTTGCTGGGCGATATCGCAGCCTCCTGTAAAAAGTTTGGATTGAACCTGGGTGTCTACATTTATCCGGGTGATGTAAAATATGGTGCGGGCATCGGCAGCGGTGGTAAAACCAGTGACCCAAATTTGCAGGAGGCTTATAACGAAGTTTTTCGTCAACAATTAACAGAGGTTCTCACGCATTACGGGAATATGCTGGAAGTTTGGTTTGACGGAAGTTGCGTCATTGATATTGATGACCTGCTCGACAAATACGCAAAGCACTCCGTCATCTTCCAGAGTAAAAAAGCGAGCATTCGCTGGCCGGGCTCCGAATCGGGCATGCTGGCCTACCCTTTCTGGAATACGCTGTCTGCTGCTGCGTTGAAAAAAGGCACGGCCACGCAATACTACGACGATCCCGATGGCGATGCCTGGGCGCCGCTCGAAGCCGACCTGCCCCTGTACACGCACAACTGGTTTTGGAGTAAGTCTAATGAAGCGAAGCGAAAGTCGGTCGATGAGCTCATGGAAGTCTATTATCGATCCGCGGGCTATGGTGGCGTGATGTTGTTGAACGCTTCACCGGATACGAGCGGACAAATAGCCGCCGGTGATCGAAAAACCTACCGGGCATTCGGGAATGAAATCAACCGGCGTTTTGCGAACCCGGTCAAACAAATCAGTCAACAACAAGGTATCCAATTTGAGATGCGCTTCGAAAGGCCCACACCCATCAACCATATCATTATCGAAGAGGACTACCGGCAAGGTCATCGTATTCGTGAATATGTGCTGGAAGCAAACCTGAACGGCCAATGGCAAACGCTCGTGCAAGGCAGTTCCGTGGGAAGAAAAAAGATCGACCCCTTTGCCACCGTCAAAGCAACTGCCATCCGCCTGCGCATAACCAAGCATGTCAACACGCCCCTGCTTCGATCGCTCAAAGCTTTTTATGTATCCGGCTACGTATTCAAACCAAAACCCATGGAAACGGCCGATTGGCAAACTTGTGGTCAGTGGGACACGAAACATTTCACGAACAACAAAGACACGATCCTGCTTGATCTAAGTCCGTTTATTACCCGTCCGGGCCAATACGAACTCAAATTCATCGCCGATGTGGCTGTGACCGGCACCTATATCGATTCAGCCATTCTGAACTTTGAAGGACAAAACACCATGCAGGAATACCTCGTACGTAAAGACTACAGTACATTTTACATTAACCGAACCTCACAGGTGAGTGATAAAAGTTCATCTACCCTGCAGCTATTTATGCATTCGGACAACCAGGTGTTTCAGAATCGGGGGGTGTTTAAGATCAGAGAACGAAAAATTGGGCTGCAAAATGACCAGGAATAAGGATACGGAATACCTGCAATCGCCTGTTATTTTTCCACCCGACTTTACGAAGAAACAGGTTCCTGGCTTCCCGTTCAATGCACAACCTGGCAGGTTGCAAACGCAAACACCTTGTTCCAAACCCCCAACCCCCAGTAGTTATCAGGTCCACGGTGGTGAATCTTGTCTTCCCTTATCTGCGTAACATTAGTTACCGAAAAGGATAGCCTACAAAAATAATTTTGTACCTCATTTGTCTGCGGGCATATGCAGCTCATTATTTAAGGGAATCGCTATTTCATTTTCGCGGTACTTTTTTTTGTTGAACATCACCATTCAATTGATACAATCGAAAATACTGGCGCTGTTGCTGCAGAAAGACAGAACATTCCCGGAAAACCATCAGCAGCCGGAATTAAACCCGGAGTCACTAAAAGGACACAACTGACAGCATCATTTTACTGAAAAATAAAGCAGTCTTTTATGAAAGAGAAAATTGTACGCGCCGTTGCCGGCATTTTTGTATTACTTGGCATTGCCCTGGGATATTTTATAAATAAGCAATGGCTATGGTTAGATGTGTTTGTCGGCGTAAATTTATTCCAGTCATCCATTACGGGTTTTTGTCCACTCGAAAAAATACTGGACGCAGTTGGTGTCGCTTCGGAGTAAAACGCTCAGCTTTTCATTTTGATCCGAATGTAGAAATTTCACGCCCGATGTTCGCTTCAACCAGCAGGGCGGTCGCCGCTGCGTTCCTGTGAACAGCTTTACCATCCTGGATAATATTCTTTATTCATACTGCAGCCCATCGAATGGTGCTGGTGCAGGAAAACTCCGGATATTGCCCACTGGCAATCTATCACAGCAGGCGAACTTTCCGATTCAAGGAACTTAACAATTTCGTAAACCAAAATTTAAATCGCCACCACACAGAGGTAATAATTTTGTTCCAATCGTCGGAGCATGAATTCCAGAATAGGCATACTTACAGCCCTTATTTTCCTCCGGATATTGGTATTTCCGTGTTGGTTTCAGTATACAGGCGGACATGTCAAAGATCCGGTACGGGTGTATGAGACTATCCGACTCCACAAACGTAGGTCTGAATACAGTTCTGAAGCTATTGAAAATAATCAATCCGCGAACCAGGAAAATGCTACCTCCTGCAGTTTCAGAATAAAGAATTTTTTTTCGGCCTCCCGGAGAATATTTCAGCATTCCCGCTTTGGCAAAATACTATTGCCGCACATCAAGTTCAGCTGTACTTGCCCTATTTTTCTCAGAAATAGCGTACTACGGGTCTGATCCAAGACATCTCCTCTTATTGAAACACTCATTACGTCCCGCGCAGCCAGAGCGCTGGCTATGTACGCGACATTCTGATCCCTTTTAGTTTTAAGCACATTCAAATTTTCCGTTTATGAGAAAAAGAAGTGGAAACTTCCGCCTCCTTATAATGCCATTTTTGCTTCTATTTACCTGCTTGTACCTCACACCCCGGCTTCATGCACAAACTACAGGTATTGTTACAGGACAAATCCTCGATGAAAAAGATAAATTGCCCGTCAGCGGTGCGAGTATTACCTCACAAAACAGTCGATCTACTGCACTAAGCGATGAACAGGGGAATTTCAAAATAAGGGCCGTACCAGGTGATATACTAACTATCTCTTTTGTTGGCTATCAAACACTGAAAGAAAAAATTGGCGGCCAGATTTCGGTTACCATTTTGTTGAAGCGTGATAACAAGTCATTGAACGAAGTTGTTGTTACGGCACTAGGCATAGGGAAGCAGTCGAAGTCATTGGGATATGCAGTACAGTCAGTAACCACCCGCCAGTTCACCCAGGCAACTGATCCAAATCTCATCAACAACTTATCCGGCAAACTCGCGGGCGTACAAATCACCAATGGAGGGGCAGGCGTAGGATCCACATCACGCATTGTAATTCGCGGCGAGAATTCATTCAATGGAACCAATCAACCCTTATTTGTAGTAGACGGCGTGCCAATCAATAATGAAACTTATTTTAACAACGCGATTGAAAACTCGTCCAACCAGGGAACCTGGGCAGAAGTAGATTGGGGAAATGGCGCGGCGGAAATCAATCCGAACGATATTGCCAAAATCACGATTCTTAAAGGATCCGCGGCTGCTGCCCTTTATGGGTCACGTGCGGCAAACGGTGCAGTAGTGATGACCAGTAAAAAAGGAGTTGTTGAAAAAGGGCTGACTGGAATTTCTATTAATAGCAATACCAGTTTCGAGACGCCCCTCAAATTACCGAGACTACAGAATGAATATGGCGCTGGGGTAAATGGCTATCCATTTTCAGGATCACCCAATAGTTATTCCTTTGTAAACGGCGCCGGAAGCAATGAAAACAATATCCCGAATTGGGGTCTGCATTTTAATCCCGGTCTGAACGTGCTTCAATTCGACAGCCCGGTGCCAGGCACCGCTTACCAGGCAGGTGATCTCGTTGCGCTTGGAGCAAACGGACTTAAAGCCACTCCCACTCCATGGATTGGTCACGCCAATCATTTTCGGGACTTTTTACAAACA
>JAGWTK010000409.1 GCA_028876035.1 Bacteroidota bacterium | reverse complement strand
TAATTTGCTTTTGTTGTCCGTGTACGGGATGCGCCAGCCTCGAGAGTTTTCCGCCGAAAAACCGGCAGAGTGCCTGGTGACCCAGGCAAATACCCAATAATCCTTTACCGGTATCGATGGCATGTTGTATACAGGTAGCGATGGCAGGGAAATCTTGTGGTAAGCCCGGACCGGGTGAGAGGATGATTTTCTTGTACTCAAACAACGCATCTACTGTAAGTGCCCTGGATTTTACCACGTCGAAATGCCATCCCTGGATAGATCGTAGCAAGTCTACGATATTGAACGTAAAGGAATCGTTATTGTCCAGCAGCAGTATGTTGTTAGTCATTCGTCCGTAGTCGTTAGTCGTCAGTCCCATGTGTTGCAGTGCTCAGTTTCCATTGGGAATTCCAAAGGTATTCCACGGAAAGGCGGGCGCAATGCTGCCGGCTACTCATTATTTTGTACTTTGTACCAGATACCAAATACCAGATACCAAATACAAAAATAGACTATGCCATATCCCACACTTCACAAATCTGCACTTGCAACCATCATTGCAGGCTTTTTATCTCTTTCTCTCCTTCATGCACAACCACCGCGGCAGCAACGGCCAATTGAACTGACACCCGAAGATACGGCAGCATTTATGCATGCGCCGGAGGGATTTGACAAAGAGCGGGAGACTACAAAGAAAGGGCATGTGGATTCATTGTACTATGATTCAAAAACGGTGGGAAGCAAACGCCGGCTTTTTGTGTATACACCGCCCGGTTATTCTCCAAAGAAACGATACCCGGTACTGTATCTTTTACACGGCATCGGCGGCACAGAAAAAGAATGGTTCCGGGGTACCCATCCACAGGCAATTCTCGATAACCTGGCGGCCGACAAAAAGATGGTCCCGATGATCGTTGTATTCCCGAACGGACGAGCAATGGTCAATGATGCCGACACCGGCAATATATTCGCGCCGGAAAAGATCCAGGCATTTGCCAATTTTGAAAATGATTTGCTGAAAGATGTGATTCCTTTTATTGAATCGAAGTACCCCGTGCTGGCCGACCGGGATCACCGGGCGATTGCGGGCTTATCGATGGGGGGCGGACAATCACTTAATTTCGGATTGTGCAATCTCGATCATTTCGCATGGATTGGTGGATTTTCGTCGGCTCCCAATACCAAAGCACCTGAGCAATTGCTGCCAGATCCCGCGAAAGCAAGAACGGGGTTGAAATTTTTGTACATCTCCTGCGGTACAAAGGATCGCTTGATTGGGATCACACAGGGCGTACATCGGTACCTCAAACAAAACAATGTGCCCCATTTGTACCATATTGAACCGGACGGACTACACGATTTCCGGATGTGGTCGAATGATTTGTACCATTTTGCGCAATACGTCTTTAAGTAATAAGTGGTAAGTAATAAGTTTTAAGTCGTTTGAGCATTGGTTTAATGTTCTTTCTGTGTAACCTCTTAATTATTTTTTATCACTCCGCTGAAAATAATGGGCCTCCGGCGAAAATTTCCTGGCCTGCATCAGATAGCGGGTCGTTTTTAGCCGTCAGAAAAGCACGGACAGCAAAAAATTACACCGCAACTAGCGGAGAAGCAACCTTAAACTCTTAAACTTTTAAACTAGTGCTCCGCCCAATAATCCAGCACCGTCACCTTTTCCAATATGCCCGTTAGTAATTGCCCAAAGGCTTTGTGTGCAGGATGAACAAGGTATTCGTCACGATCTTTTTCGCTGGTAAAAGTCAGCAGGAAGCAATAAGTTAATCCCTGGTTGAGTTTTTCCGGGCTGTTATTGGTACCCCATTCGAATTTTTTGATTTGACTAATCTTCGAAGGCAAAGCACGAAATCCGTCAATGGCTTTGTGCACGGCAGCACTATCGGCACCGGCTTTCCAGCCAAACATTACGACATGACGCAATTCTTTTTGTACATTTTGGGACATAAGACTAGCAGAAATTAGCAGCGCCACAAAAGTACAGCCCAACAGTTTTCGCATGGCATTTTGGGGGCAAGTTAGGATATTCGGTCGCAGTTTTGATAAAATCGTCGGAAGCTCCATCATTTCATCAGCATAATCGCGCCCATCGTTTCAATCCCCTCAAACAAATTCTTCAACCGGATATTTTCATTCTCTGCGTGCTGGTTGTTATCGTGATTGGCAATGGGTACCGTAATTGTTTTTGCCTGCAGGATTTTTTCAAACAAGAATAAGGGCAGGCTTCCTCCAAGTGTTGGTTGAAGCACTACCTGGTCATTACTGGTTGTTTTTACAGCTCCGATTACTTTTTGGGCAATCGGCAGATCCATCGGCGTTCGCTGTGCGTTGAGGCCGGCATCATCGCGGATCACTTTGATGATCCTGGGATATTGTTTACGTTCTTCCTCGATCGGCTCTTTGTCGGTAACATAATATCCCTGTGCTTTGATATGATCGATAACTTTTTGTTGTTGCCGTTTCCATTCATTGCCCAGCACCAACCGAAGGTCGATCACGGCCGTGGCAAAAGTGGGAATTTGATTAGAAGCCATCTTGCCTACATTCCCGCTTTGAAACCCATTGATATTGAGCGTGGGCAAATTGATCGCCTCAGACAATGATACACCCGGCATTTCTGTGGCAATAATGCCGAGTTCGGCTTTCATCTGTTCATCAGCCGCTGGTACTTCCTGCAAAGCTTTTTTTTCACTGGCAGTAAGTGCTGTAACATCATCATAGAATCCTTTGATCGTTACCCTTCCATTATCGTCTTTCATCGAAGACAGTAATTTGGCCATCATCATGGCAGGGTTGGGTGCCCAATTTCCATAATGACCACTGTGCAGGGGGCGCTTTGACGCGTAGATGGTAAGATCCAAATGTGTATCACCCCTTACGCCAAATACGATTTGTTTTTTGCCCGACTGGTGCACGGGACCATCGCAAATAATCCAGCAATCTGATTGTAGTAAATCTTTGTTGTTTTCCAATATGTCGCCGAGGTGCGGAGATCCTGCTTCTTCTTCGCCCTCGAAAAAGAACTTTACATTAACGGCGGGACGAAGTCCTGACTTTACAATGAGCCCATACGCGTTCAGGATGGCGGCTACCCCGGCTTTGTCATCGGAGGCACCTCTTGCATACACGCGCCAGTCATTTTGGTAGACGCCATCGGTTAGAAAAGGGATGTTGAAGCCGCCATTGTCGATCGCGCCGGAATACAATTTTGGTGTAAACGGTGATAAACCTGCTGCCCATTGCGCAGGATTAACCGGCTGTCCGTCGTAATGCGCATAAAAAATCAGCGTAGTCGAAGCCCCCGGTACCATAACATCACCGTACACAGCCGGCGGTGTACCAGTGGTTTTTCCGTGTAGCAATTGTACATGGGCGACGCCACGTTTGCGCATCATCTCCATAATAAAAGCGGCATTTCGCTGCTGGCCGGCGGTATCCGAAGCAAGATTGGGCAGGGAAAGAAAGGCCGTAAACTCGTCGATGATGTTGCGGGTCGACTGCTCCCTGCTTTTGCGCAGTGCGATAATCTCTTTGGATTGTGCAAGGGATGTAACAGCCAACAGCAACAGCGCCGGGAACAGCCAAACAGTTTTTCTCATAGGCCTCAAATTATGGCATTTCCTGCGAATGCATCAGGGAAGGTGAAATGATGACTCAGCGCCGGGCGGCGGGCATTTTCACATTTCCATATTTGCACATTAATCCTACATATTAAACACATTAAACTTATGCCCATCGGGATCTGCAAACAAAAACCCATAATACCCCGGACCAAATGCTTCAGCAGGTGTAATGACGGTTCCGCCTGCTGCTTCCACTTCTTTTTGCCATTGGTCTACAGTATCCCGACTATCAGCCCACAACGTAAACACAATTTCATTACCGTTTTTCAAATCAGCCAGTCCTGTTTTTACATTCGAGGCCAGCACCTCTTTTAAAAAGAAATGGATGACAAATCCTTTTTCACCGAATAGAAAACTGGTCAATTCATCGGAACGGCCGTTGGAGGTAAAACCAAGCTTTGTATAAAAATTGGACGTTCTTTCCAG
>JAGWTK010000408.1 GCA_028876035.1 Bacteroidota bacterium | reverse complement strand
TGTTGACGCCGCCCCATTGTTTAAAGAAAAAGGCTACGCCCTGGTCGGCACATTGTTGCCTTATGTCCCACACCCACCATTCCTGCATGGGTCTTGCCTTGCGGCCGCTTTCTCCGCCAGTGATCACCCAATCGATGTTTTCCAGGTTCATGTCCATAAGCGGACCGATCAATGGTTCGCAAGAAAGGAATTTCACCCTCGCATTGGTGTTACGCAATAAATCGATTCGATGGGTTACCCTGCTATCTTCTACGGAGACACCCATCCAAATATTGTTAGTCCAGTTAAGTTGTCCATGCAGTTCTGCCAATCGGTCGGCCCTCTTAGTCAGCACCTGGTAGGTATACTGCGGCGTGTCATTCATGACGGCAAATACCTTCTGAATAAATGAAACAGGAATATCATGGTGAAAGAGATCGCTCATTGAATTTACAAAGACGATCTTGGAACCCTTCCAGGAGAAAGGAATTTCTAAAGCATCCTCATGCACTCTCACTTGGAAACCGTCCCTGTATTTATCAATACCCATTGCCTGCAGCCGGCGCGTCATCACTTCCGCATAGCAGTACTTGCAACCTGCTGATATCTTGGTACAGCCGGTTGTAGGGTTCCAGGTCATTTCAGTCCATTCGATGGAGGATTGAGACATATTAGAAACCAAGTTTCGGATTTACAATCGAATTTGCAATTCGCAATGCAATTTCACTGTTTGTTGCCATAAAAAAATGAAAAAGTGGCGATCCATTTTTGTTTCTTAGAATTTTCGGGTTGGAAACATATTTAAAGATATTTCCTGCAATTCTGCTTGAATACAGTTCATGGAGTCTATTAATCGGATTCGATGTTTTCACGCTTTCATCGTCGTCAAACAGGGTTCTTGTTTTGGAATAAAAGTGTTTTCTTATCGATTCACGGTCAAGTCCAAGAAAAATTTCAAGGCGCTTAAGCCAGCTTTCTTCAATTTCAGCCCTTCAGGCAAGAAGCCTATTCGCTCCACTAGTTGGGTTTAATATCCACAAGTCTATAGGCAGCCCTTTTAAAGATTCTAAGGCAGACCATTCCAGTTGCATCCCTTTCGGATCTATGAATCCTAAGGCTTTATATGTCTTACCTCCTTGTGAACGCAAAAACTTGGAAAGCCCTTTTATTTTTTCGTTGCAATCAGAGGCTTGTATAAAGCACTGCTTATTTGGGAACTCTGAGTCTATTTTCGTTTTTAAGGACTTTGCTAGGCCCTTATTTTTTTCTACAAAGTAGTACATATCAAATGCCCTTGGAGTATCTACTTTTAGAATTTTAACTGCTGCACCTTCAATAGTTCGGAAGCTTTCCTCTTCGTCAGTTTCTTCTTTAATATCTATATCTCCGGAACCCGCAAATCCGTCAAAGTATAAGAGCTTTTGCCTAGGTTGATTCTTAAAAACAGTCAAAAACTGTTTTGCGTAAGTTTCTAGGATGGAAGTCTTATGTTCAGTCCAGTTTCCACCAAAATGATTTCTTTCAAGCATAAGGTTTATTTTATCCAAAATACAACTTAAAATAGACTCCCTTGAGCACCAGGTCTACGAAATATAGTTGTATTCAGTTTCCACTCCTCCGCATTCATTCCATACAGTTTTCCATATTTTTTGTATTGCTGCGCCACCATGTCGGCAATGCTGCCTTCGCCCCGCATGCGTACATTAAAGCGGGTGTCATTGACCTGTCCGCCATGACTTTGCTCAATCAGATGCCATACTTTATCTGCGCGATCCGGGAAGTTTTTGTAGAGCCAGTCGCGGAATAAAATTTTGATGGCGCCATTCAAACGAATGAATGTATATGCTGTAAACGTAGCCCCTGCATCTGCCGCGGCCTTCATGATGCGTTGCATTTCGTGTTCATTGAGGCCGGGTATCATCGGTCCCATCATCACGCCCATGCGTACACCGGCGCTGCTGAGTTCTTCGATCACTTTTAATTTTTGTTTGGCCGTAGTGGTGCGCGGTTCCATTACCCGGCGCAGGTCTTCGTTAAAGGAAGTGATCGACACCATGGCGGAAACCAGTTGCTTCTTCGCCATTTCCTGCAACACATCCTTGTCGCGGATGATCCAGGAGTTTTTGGTGAGGATACCCACGGGCTGGTTGAATTCGTAACAGGTTTCGATCATTTTTCGGGTGAGGCGGTATACCTGCTCGGCAGGCTGGTAACAATCTGTATTTCCACTTAACATGATGGGCGTGCATTCCCATTTCGGGTGCATCAAAAACTTGCGCAGCAGCTGCGGCGCATTTTTCTTAATGATGATCTTTTGTTCAAAGTCGAGCCCCGCACTATAACCCCAATACTCGTGCACATTTCTTGCATAACAATAAATGCAGCCATGTTCGCAACCGGCATAGGGATTCATGCTGTACATCATGCCTACGTCCGGACTTTCAATCTTGTTCACGATTGATTTCGCTTCCTGCTCTATATAACTGGTGGTGCCGGGCTTGTCTTCCCAATCGTCGATCGCTTCCACGTGTTCACGACTCGTGGAAGTTTTCATGAATTTATTGGGTGTATTGATTTGTGCACCACGTCCCGCAATGTAGGAATCGTTCTCACTATTCTTGCGCACACTCACTTTATAATGATCCTGCGGTAATTGATCGGGCATAAACGGATGGTTGGAAAAAAATGAAAGTCGCTGATCTGGTCATCGCTGATGTACACCAGGCATCGTTGCTAACTAAAGCAGGTTGAACAATTCGCCCTGTTTGGTATTTACAGGCAGGTTCATGAAATCAAAAGCAGCTGCGATTTGGTAGGCCTGGTCGCCCAATTTTCTTCGGAGTAATAACATGCGATCGGCAATAAATCGGCCCGTGAAATGCCGGTGACTGTATTCCAGCCAGGCTTTTTCATATTGCCAGGGCAAAAGTTTTCTTGCAATGGTAATATGCGGTTCATCGGGGAACCACGGTTTGTTTTCGCTGTTCAGTTTGAGCAATTGCTGAAATGGTTTTACTGCACGCACCAGTTCTTTGATCGGTTCTTTGGTGACTACATTGATGAAAATGCTGTGTGAAGGCAGACTGCCAAAGTCTTTCAGCTCTACTTTAAATCCATGGTAACCCATGGCAACGGATTTCAGCCGGTTGAGAATGCGTTCTTCCATCATGGCATATTGAAAAAAACGCGCGAGGGTGATATGCGGTCTGCCCGAGGCGCCGGCGGCTACGCGATAGTTGTTGCGGAATTCTTCTTTAATGCCTTTGATGCGTTCGCGGAGATCTTCGTGCGGACTCAATACCAACTGGTATTCGTTGATCCGATAGCCCGGTAAACTCAGGGGAGATGCTTTCATGTTATTTTCTTTTTGTGGTGAGGTAAGTCTTAATCAGGCAACTTCGGTAAGGGCCGGCTTGAAGCGAAATACGTGGAGCAGGCGGCATTTGTCGAACGGATTCGATCGGTGCAATAACTGCAATTCTTCCAGGAGAAATTGTTCACTGAATGATCGGGCAGCATAATCCATTACTGCCATTCTGTACAATTCAGGTGAACAATCACCTGTGATACGAATGGAGGGATGTTCGGCCAGATGGGCGGGCGGACAACCAGACGCACGTATGAATTGATCGACGGACAACAAGTCGCTGGCCAGTCGCTGGAAGGGTAGTGGATGCTGCACACGAAGGCAGATATGTCCCGCCTCAGCGCCAAATCGATCCAATTGCACCTGGAAGGGAGCGGTGCCTGCACAGATCCGTTGGATCCATTTGATGAGGGTGGGCTCCATGATATCCCTCGCCCAAAATTGCGCGAGCAGCAGGTGCGGCAGGATATCTTTCGGCACCGCCTGCTGGTAGGTCTCGCAAAACAGCCTCCTTTCCAACAGCAGCTTATCACCGACTGTTTTGTCGGGATACCCTACCAGCAGGTATTCACCCAGTCCCTCGCCTCTCGCCGAAATAAAGTCCATAAAAATTCGTTCGATTAAATATTTAGCATAAATTTACTAAAATATTTAGCATAACAAAAATATTTTTTTCATTTGATTTTTTACCACCGCCTGACGCGGATA